>JAZUAX010000032.1:0-28893 GCA_045638185.1 Oscillospiraceae bacterium
AATCGTAAAACTCCACTGGGACTCCCTTGTTCCCGCTGTTATGTCCGGCGACGTTGACCTTGTTATCGCGGGTCAGTCCATCACCGCCGAAAGACTTGAAGTAGTGGATTTCTCCGATCCTTATTTCTATGCTTCCATCGTAACCCTTACCAAAGCAGATTCCCAATATGCTTCCGCTGCTTCCGTTGCAGATCTTGCAGGAGCAACCTGCACTTCCCAGCTCGGAACCATCTGGTATGATATCTGCCTCCCGCAGATCCCCGAAGCAAATATCCTTACCGCACAGGAAACCGCACCTGCAATGCTTGTTGCGCTTGAATCCGGCGCAGTTGATCTCGTTGTAACCGATATGCCCACCGCTCTTGCAGCAACTGCTGTTTACAGCGATATGGTTCTTCTCGATTTCACCGGAACAGAAGGTGAATTTGAAGTTTCCGAAGAAGAAATCAACCTCGGTATTTCCATGAAAAAAGGCAACGCAGAACTTCTCGAAGCAGTTAACGGCGTTCTCGGCGGCCTTTCCGTTGAAGATTACGAAGCAATGATGGCAGACGCAATTGCTGTTCAGCCTCTCAGCGAATAATCGCTTTTCTGAATTGAAAACAGCCGCCCGGAAGAACTCCGGGCGGTTTATAATGTATTAAAAAGGAGCAAATTACTTTGGCAGAATTTATCGAAGGCATTGTTAAGGTCTGGAACGGCTATGGCTCTTCCTTCCTCACCGGTGCGCTCAACACCCTTATAGTATCCCTGATCGGCACCATTGCCGGCTGCATAATCGGTTTCGGAGTCGGCGTTGTCCAGACCATTCCCACCGATAAAAAAGATCCCGTCTGGAAAAGGGCGATCCTCACCGTTGTTAACCTTATCCTTAAAGGTTACGTCGAACTTTTCCGCGGAACCCCGATGATCGTTCAGTCCGTTTTTATCTATTACGGCGTAAGAATGGTTTTTGATTATCAGATGGATGTATGGCCGGCAGCACTTTTCATCGTTTCCATCAACACCGGTGCATATATGGCCGAAACTGTCCGCGGCGGTATCCTTTCTATCGATCCGGGCCAGACCGAAGGCGCAAAAGCAATCGGTATGAATCATGTTCAGACCATGATGAACGTAATCATTCCCCAGGCTTTCCGCAACATCATTCCCCAGATCGGAAACAACTTCATCATCAACATCAAGGATACTTCCGTCCTTTCCGTAATCAGCTTTGCGGACCTTTTCTTCACCCACAAAAGCGCTGTTGGTGCACTTTATCTCTATTTCCATTCCGCAACCATCACCATGGCGATCTATCTCGTTATGACCGTTACCGCTTCCGCTCTTCTCAGACTTCTTGAGAAAAAGCTCGACGGCGACGATAACTATGACCTTGCCACAACCGATACTCTTGCTTACACCAGCGGACTTCTGAGCTATCACCCGAAAAAGAAAAAACTGGAGGACTTCAAATGAGCGAAAATATCATAGAAATTCAGCACCTTGAAAAGAATTTCGGAAGTCACAAAGTTCTTTCCGATATCGATTTTTCCGTTAAAAAAGGCGACGTCACCACCATAATCGGCGTTTCCGGTTCCGGTAAATCAACCCTTCTCCGCTGCATAAACGTTCTTGAAACTCCCTCCGGAGGAAAGATCCTTTTCCATGGCCAAGATATCGATGAAAAAGGTTTTTCCGTAACCGATTACCGCGCAAAAGTCGGAATGGTTTTCCAGAGTTTCAACCTTTTCTCCAACATGACCGTTCTCCAGAACTGCATGGTCGGTCAGGTTAAAGTCCTCGGTAAAAAGAAAGCGGAAGCAGAGGAAAAAGCAAAATATTTCCTTGAAAAAGTAGGTATGCTCCCCTACATTAACGCAAAACCGAAGCAGCTTTCCGGCGGACAGAAACAGCGTGTTGCAATCGCAAGAGCACTTGCAATGGAACCGGAAGTTCTCCTTTTCGATGAACCCACTTCCGCTCTTGACCCCCAGATGGTAGGCGAAGTTCTTGCCGTTATGCGTCAGCTTGCGAACGAAGGCCTTACTATGATCGTAGTAACCCACGAAATGGCTTTTGCAAGAGATGTTTCCAGCCACGTTGTTTTTATGAAAGACGGCGTAATCTGCGAAGAAGGAACCCCCGAAGATATCTTCGTAAATCCGAAAAAAGAAGAAACCAAGGATTTCCTCTCCAGATTTATCAACTGATAAAAAAAGAAAAAGCACCGCAAAGCGGTGCTTTTTTATTTATAAAGTTTTTCTTCGTCAACAGGAATTTCGCCGTTTTCTT
Organism: Oscillospiraceae bacterium; assembly: GCA_045638185.1. Classification (GTDB taxonomy): domain Bacteria; phylum Bacillota; class Clostridia; order Oscillospirales; family Ruminococcaceae; genus UMGS1668. Next base: position 2,275 of record JAZUAX010000032.1, read on the forward strand.
TTTCAAATTCCTTTATGCATTCTTTTGCAAGAAATTCCAGCTGTGCATTGAGAGAACGCACATTCTGCTTTGCAATATGGGTTATTTTGTAAAGGACCTCCGGCTCAAAGCGGATTCCGGTTTGAATTTTATTAGTAGCCACGATAACACCTCGTTTTAATTATGTTATCAGTATATGGCGAAAAACATTGAAATAATACAAACAAAGTGTTATCATAAAACAAAAAAGCCGGTGATTTTTTTGGAAAAAGATAACGAATATCTTCCTTTTTGCGATGGTTCTTCGCTTAAAAACCGTGATATAAGAATTTCGCTTTCACCGGAAATTGCTTTCAGGATAGAGCTGCTTGCTAAAAAGGAAAATAAAACCCTTGAGGAATATCTTTCGGAGCTTATTTTCAGGGAAAGCGAAAAGGCTTTCCCAAGCAACAAAGGTTTTTATAAAAAATATTTCAGATAAAGAAAGAGCGCATCCTTTCGGACGCGCTCTTTCTTATTTAAACTTTCTGTTTTTTTCGATTTGCAAAATACCAGGGGGAATACATAAAAACCCAAAGCAGCAAAAGGATCGGAACACATCCGACAAAATAAAATTCTTTTCCGAAAATCGAAGCAAGAAGTTCGAGAACAGGGTTATTTTCGGTTCCGTTCAGGAAGAAGAAGTTTGTATCCAGAATTTTGTTGAGGAAATAAATCGGAACACATTCGCAAAGAAGGAGCAGAAGCACCTTCGGAAGTCTTCTGAAATCCGGTCTGAAACCGCCGGCCATAAGAAGAAGCGGATACATAACAAGAAGAACGTGTATCGAATTTGAATGAAGGCTCATAAAATTCCAATAGGGAAGATTGGTCCAGGTCGGCATCAAAAGAGCGAGAGCCGCCCCGGGGATGCAAACGGAATAGAGAACTTCGGAAGTGAAATTATCACGCCTGAAAGAATTTATCACACAGATAAAAATATTTATGCTGCAAAGATGGAGCGGAAGAAATTCCCATTCCCATTGGCCCGTTGCAAGGCTTGCAGCGTGTTTCCAAAGTTCGTCCGCAATAAGAAGGGCGGACATTATATAAAGGAATTTCTGCCTGTTTTTTTCATTAAGCTTTCCGTAAAAAAACATCGCGGCGATGATGATTCCGACAAAAACCGCCGTTACAAAAAGGTGAACTGCGCTGAAATGCTCGAAACAAAGATATTCCGGCTCAAGTTTATCCATGGTGCTTTTGGTGTACCAGAAAAAAGACATTATTTTTCCCTCCTTTTCCGGAATGATATTCTAGCAGATATCGCAGAAGATGTAAACAAAAATTTGCATAATTGAAAAATCTCTTTCTCTATGATATAATTTTTCCATAAATTCTTCCGGAAGGAGAAAGCAAAATTGGCATATAAACGCGAATGGCAAAGACCGCTTGAACTTGACAGACCCACCTGGGATATGCTCAGGGAAAACAATATCTACACCGACAGTCGCAGGGATTTCCGCTGGAGACATTGCCCCGACAGAGAAAACGGGGTCATCCATGCTGCGGTTTATACCGTTATGAGCTATGAACACGCTGATGACGTTGTGGAAAAGGATTTTCCTCTTTCTCAGGAAGGTCTTGCGGAAGCAAACGAATGGATAGAATCCAAATTCCGCGAATTTGTTGACGCGAACCCGAACAGATATTGAAAACAAAAAAGCCCTGCCGTTTTTGGCAGGGCTTTGTTTTTTTAAAAAATTAAAGAAGGCTGTCTCTTCTGCAGGGGGAAGTTACCCTCGGTTTTTCCTCAACTTTTGCGGAGGAAGAAAGCTCCTCGAGCATTTTTTCGGAAAGAGGAATTGCTTTGTGGCAGCGGGGGCAGAGATAAGTGGAACGGTTATATCCTGCGGGAACAACTACGGGTTTTCCGCAATAAGGGCAAAAAACTTCGAGGCCTTCGTTTTCGTCATCATCCTGAAGGTAGATAGACATTTTTGGAACCACCTTTCATAATTTATATTACAAAGTCAGTATATCACAAGCTTCTGCGGTATGCAAGAAGCAAATCCACCATTTTTCCGTAGCTTCGGACTCCGTCCTGCTGGTCGTTGAGCTTAAGATAAGTGTCGTTGACCTTGTCGGAAACCTCCGCAACTTTAGTGTCGTGGGAATCAACATATTCATTCTGCGCGCGCATATCCGCATCGAGATAGGCCGGATATCTGATTCGAAGTTCATACCAACCTTCCGGGTCCGCGGAATAAAGAGCATTCATGGAATAGATAAGCGCGAGGCTTGTTCCGCTGTAGCGGAAAAATTGCGAATCACTGTTTGCGCAGGCAAGATACGCGATAAAATTCGATTCTGCCTCGTTCATATAACCGCGCAGATGGCTCTGTTCATGCATCATGGTTGCTCCCCGGAGAAAATCCGGACCGGCGGCGCAGATGTTTGCTTCAAAGGTATAGGGTGAAAAAACTCCGGAAATCTGAAGATAGGCCATAACTTCGGAACAGATGACCGGTTTGGGCGTTCCGAAACGCCCGAAACCCATTTTCATAACCCCGTAATCTTCGCAGAATTTTTCAAATTCCGCTTTGGCTTCGTTCGCCATGCTGAAATTGTTTTTGTCGAAAACGGTAAGGTTATCTTCTCCCCGATAAAGCTTTGAACCGGAATCTATCGCTTCATCAAGAAGAAAAGAGCAAAGGTCATAAAGCTCTTCGGCCGAGGATTTTTTCACCTCGAGACCTATTTCATCAGCAAAACCGGGGCGGTAATAGTTTGTTCCGCAAAAAGCGCAGAAGAGGAAAAGAACGGCTGAGATTATTGAAAAAATCTTAATGAGCACGCCTTTTGAATATTTGAGCACGGATTCTTTTCCTTCTTTTAATTTGAGCACAAGCTTTACGATCCAATAAACCGCAAGAAAAACCAGGGATGCTATTCCCGCTTCCATAAGCGAAAAAGGAAGGATCCCCGTTATGCTTCCGAAAAATCCTCCGAAAAATCTATAGAAGGTCCTGTAATAAAAATCCGCAAAACCCGGAACAAACCTTGCAAGGCAAAGCAGAATTGCGCCCAGCGGAAGGAGCATCATAAGATAAAAATAAGGTGATTTTAATATGTTTTTAATATTCATTTCCTAAACGAAGGGGCGGAAATTTTCCGCCCCGTTTTTCTTTATTTGTTTATATCGATATCGTCCAGTTCAACAAGAAGTTTTGCATAAACAAGCATTGTGTCGAAAAGGAGTTTTGCCGGGGTGGATTCATCTGCCTGATGAATGCTTCCGCGGAAAAGACCGAAGGGGCTTTCGTAATCAGGGTCTTCCGGACCGAGGGCGCATGCATTGGGAAGATGTTTTGCATAAGTTCCGCCGCCCATGGTGTAAGGTTTCCAATGGTCTTTATGGAAAACGCTGTTGATAACTCTCATGCAGGTTCTTACCTTATCGGAATCTGCGGGGGAATATGCAGGTTTGGTGTCGGCGATATCGTGAACAGTTACATGATAAGGCTCGACAGTTTTAATGATTTTTGCAAGGAGCTCATCGCCGTCTGCGGTGACGGGATAACGGATATCGATGGAAAGATTAAGAATTCCGCGGTCCATGGAAATTACACCGCCGACGTGGGTGAGTTTTCCGCTGGGTTCGTCCTCTGCGGGAACGCCGAGAGCGGCGCCGTTATAATCGGAGTTGACAAGGGAAAGGAATTCCATTGCGGATTTTGCTTCGCCTTCAAAAATTTCCGCATCGAGAAGTGCGTTTGCAAGAACGCCGATAGCATTTATTCCGTTTTCGGGAATGGAAGCATGAACGGAAGCACCGCTTGCGGTAACTTTTACAAATTCGCCTTCGGATTCAACGGAAATTCTTTCGTTTCCGGAAAGTTTTTCGGAAAGAGCTTTTCCGCAAACTCCTTTGAGGGTTATGGTCGCTTTATCTGCAACAACGTTGCGGACTGTTCCGCCAACAAAATCAACAACTTTTTCGTCCTGGCAGGGAATTGCAAGATAGAAGCGCAGGCCGCCCTTTTCACCGTGGCAGATGGGGTAGTTTCCGTCGGGAGTGAAGGAAACATCCGGAAGTTTTTCGGTGACTTCGACATAATGGAGAAGGTCGTTCATTCCGCATTCTTCCTGGCCGCCGAGGAAAAATTCAATTTCGCGCTTCGGCATAAGTCCAAGGTCTTTGAGGCAGCGGACTGCAAAAATCGAAGCCCAGAGGGGGCCTTTGTCATCAAGAACACCGCGGCCGATCAGAAGGTCGCCGTCAACGGTGAGCTGATAGGGAGGATAGTTCCAATCGTTTCCGCAGGGAACAACGTCCAGATGTCCGAAAATACCGATTTTTTCTTCGCCTTCGCCAACGTTTGCAACAAGGCAGAAGTTATCGAGGTTTTTTACAGGGAAACCGTAGCTTTCAACAAGTTCCTTTGCGGCGGCAAGAACGTTTGCGCTTTCAATGCCAAAAGGATATTCTCCTTCGGAAACACCGAAGGTTGCAACGGAAGGAACGGCAATTATTTTGGAAAGATCCGCAATAAATTCCTCTTTGTGGTCTTCGATCCACTGCTTGATTCTGTTTTCGTTTTCAATGCTCAGCATTTATCAAAACCCCTTTCGGAAAGAAATTTCTTGGCTTAATTCTACCACATTAAAGCAAAAAAGTGAATAACGAAAGTGTAAATATTTTATTTCGGAAAAAGCGGATTTTTTTGTTGACAAAGGCATTTATGGCGATTATAATATAAACAAATGTTTATATGTCTAAACTAATTTAAGGAGGCGTTTTCCGTGACACAAAGGGAAAGGCAGATTCTCCAGCTTATTGAAGCAAACCCGATGATCCAGCAGCAGGAAATTGCCGAAAAGCTCGGCATAACCCGTTCTTCCGTTGCGGTCCATATTTCCAACCTTACAAAGAAAGGCTGCATCGCCGGAAAGGGATATGTTCTCCGAACCGGAAGCTATGCTGTCGTTGTCGGCGGAGTAAACGTTGATATCGGCGGACGCTCTTTCAAAGCTTTGGTAGGAGAAGATTCAAACCCCGGCGAAGTTATGACAAGCCTTGGCGGCGTTGGAAGAAACATTGCCCACAACATGAGCCTTATGGGCGTTGATGTCCGTCTTCTTTCCGCCTATGGCGATGACCTCAACGGCGAAAGAGTTGCCGCTTCCTGTTCCGAACTCGGAATCGATCTCAGCCATGCTCTCCGTGTTCCCGGGGCAACAACCTCCACCTATCTTTATATAACCGATCCGGAAGGGGAAATGGCCCTTGCGGTTTCGGATATGGAAGTCTGCAAAAAGATCACCCCGGAATATCTTTCCAAAAACCTTGCTCTTTTGCAGAATGCCCAGGTTGTTGTGGCAGATGCAAATATTCCGGAAGAATCTCTTAAATTCCTTGCGGATAACCTTTTTGTCCCGTTTTTTGTGGATCCGGTTTCCACAATAAAAGCCGAAAAAATAAGAGATATCCTCCCGAAAATCCATACTCTTAAACCCAACAGAATCGAAGCGGAGCTTCTTTCCGGAGTTAAAATCGAAAATGAGGAAGATGCGGAAAAAGCCGCAAAAGCCCTTATTGAAAAAGGAGTGCGCAGAGTTTTTATTTCCATGGGTGCAAAAGGCGTTTTTGCCGCAACCGCAAAGGAAAGTCTCTGGCACGGAATCATCCCCGGAAGAATGGTGAACACCACCGGATGCGGAGATGCTTTTATGGGCGCTCTGGTCTGGGCATATCTTGAAGGAATGAACCTCGAAGATACTGCCGCTGCCGGACTTGCCGCAGGTTCCATTGCAATGGAATCCGACGAAACCATTAACCCGATTATGTGTGAAGAAGTTCTTATAAAACGCATGAAACAAAAGTAAAAAGGAGATATTCAGAATGAACCTCAACAAATTCCTTGACGTAAACGCAGAAGTTGCACAGGCTATTGCAGAAGGCAAACCTGTTGTTGCTCTTGAATCCACCATCATCAGCCACGGAATGCCCTATCCTCAGAACGTTGAAACCGCTCTTAAAGTAGAACAGATCATCCGTGAAAACGGCGCTGTTCCTGCAACAATTGCAATTATCGGCGGCCGCCTTAAAGCAGGTCTTACCCCCGAAGAAATCGAATATTTCGGCAAAAAAGGCCAGGATATCCACAAAGCTTCCCGCCGCGACCTTGCTGTTCTCTGTGCAAGAGGTGAAGACGGAGCAACCACCGTTACCACCACTATGATCATTGCTCATATGGCCGGAATCAAAATTTTTGCAACCGGAGGAATCGGCGGTGTTCACCGCGGCGCAGAAACCACCATGGATATTTCCGCAGACCTCGAAGAACTCGGCCAGACTCCTATGATGGTTGTTTGCGCCGGCGCAAAATCCATCCTTGACCTCGGTCTCACTCTTGAATATCTCGAAACCAAAGGCGTTCCGGTAATCGGTTTCGGAACCGAAGAACTTCCCGCATTCTACACCCGTTCTTCCGGATTCAAAGTTGATTACAGAATCGATACTCCCGAAGAACTTGCCGCAGCATTCAAAGCTTCCCACGAAATGGGCCTTAAAGCTGGTATGCTTGTTGCAAACCCCATTCCGGAAGAATACGCAATGCCTCTCGATGTAATCAATAACGCTATCGATACCGCTATTGCGGAAGCTGAAGCAAAAGGCATCAAAGGCAAGGAAACAACTCCTTTCCTCCTTGCAAAAGTTGCCGAACTCACCGGCGGCGATTCTCTTGCTTCCAACATTCAGCTTGTTTTCAACAATGCAAAAGTTGCGGCAAAAACTGCTGTTGAATATTGCAAACTCTAATCTGAAAAAAGAAACCCGCTCGGAAGAGCGGGTTTTGTTTTTTTATATCAATATTTATTTGGCAATTTCTCTTGCAACAAGAACGCCGCTTGCGGAAGCATGGGAAAGGGAATGGGTAATTCCGCTTCCGTCACCGATGATGTAAAGTCCGTCATATTTTTTGGACATAAGTTTTTCGTTGACTTCAACTTCCATGTTGTAGAATTTTACTTCAACGCCATAGAGAAGGGTGTCGTCGTTGGCGGTTCCGGGCGCAACTTTATCAAGAGCATAAATCATTTCAACAATTCCGTCGAGAATTCGTTTCGGAAGAACGAGGGAAAGATCGCCGGGGGTTGCATTAAGAGTGGGGGTGATGAATGCACCTTCAATGCGGTCTTCGGTGGAACGTCTTCCGCGGATAAGGTCACCGAAACGCTGGACTATAACGCCGCCGCCGAGCATATTGGAAAGGCGTGCAATGCTTTCGCCATAGCCGTTGGAATCCTTGAAAGGTTCGGAAAAATGTTTTGCAACAAGAAGAGCAAAGTTGGTGTTTTCGGTCTGTTTTGCAGGGTCTTCATAGCTGTGACCGTTAACAGTGATGATTCCGTTGGTGTTTTCATTAACAACTGCACCTTTGGGGTTCATGCAGAAAGTTCTGACAAGGTCGCCGTATTCTTTGGTGCGGTAAACAATTTTGCTTTCATAAAGTTCATCGGTAAGATGTGAGAAAACTTCCGCAGGAAGTTCAACGCGGACACCGATATCGACACGGTTGGATTTGGTGGGGATTCCCATTTCGCCGCAGACTTTTTCCATCCATTTGCTTCCGCTTCTGCCGACAGAAATAATGCAGTTTTTGCAGGAATAGGATTTTTCGGCGGTTTTGATCTCATATCCGTTTTCGTTCGCAAGAACGTGCTCAACGGGAATATCGAAGAAAAACTCAACTTTTCCTTTGAGGAAATTGTAAAGATTTTCGAGCACGACATAGTTTATGTCAGTTCCGAGATGACGGACGGAAGCATCGAGAAGATGAAGGTCGTTCTGAATGCAGAGCTTTTTGAACTTTGTTCCGGCAGTGGAGTAAAGTTTTGTTCCTTCGCCGCCGTAAGCCATATTGATCTCATCAACGTAGTGCATAAGTTCAAGAGCTTTTTTCTTTCCGATATATTCATAAAGAGTTCCGCCGAAATCGTTGGTGATATTATATTTTCCGTCAGAAAAAGCACCTGCTCCGCCGAAACCGCTCATGATGGAACAGGTTTTGCAGGCGATGCAGCTTTTTACTTTTTCGCCGTCAATGGGGCAGCGGCGTTTTTCAAGGGAATGTCCGGCTTCAAAAACCGCAACTTTAAGTTCCGGATTTTGTTTAACAAGTTCAAAAGCGGAAAAAATTCCGCCGGGACCTGCACCGATTATAATAACGTCATAATTCATAAAACAAAGCACCTCCGAAGGGGATTTTCATAGCTATAAAAGTATAGCATTGAAATGTTAAAATTTCAAGCTAAAGGCTGTTAACAACTTAACTTTATTTAATGGGGCAGTTAGGGGTTTCTAACCTTATTTTGGTTTAAAAACAGAAAAAATATCAATAAAATAAAAAATAAATGAAAAATTTAAGTTATTAAATTAACAAATCCAGGTTTTATCTATTGCTTTTTAAGTATTATTGTTTTATAATTTAGAAGAATGGGAAAAAGTGTTTTGTTTTTTAAAAAACAACTTTTTCTTTTTTGTGGATTAGTAAAATTTTTTAAGGGGGAAATCAAAATGGCTCATCTCAGCGAAGCAGCTGTCGTAAAGATTAACGAAATCTGCGACAGATATGTAAACGAAAAAACTCCGCTTATTATGATCCTCAGCGATATCCAGAAAGAATACGGATATATTCCGCTCGAGGTTCAGGAAATCGTTTCCGAGCGTACCGGAATTTCCGTTGCGGAAATTTATGGAGTAGTTACCTTCTATTCCTTCTTCTCTCTCAAACCTAACGGCAAATATGTAATCGGCTGCTGCCTTGGTACTGCATGCTACGTTAAAGGCGCACAGCAGATTGTTGACAAATTCTCCGAAATTCTCGGAATCAAACCCGGCGAAACCACCGACGACGGCCTCTTTACCATCGATGCTCTCCGCTGCATCGGCGCCTGCGCAATCGCACCGGCTGTTACCATCAACGGAAAAGTTTATCCCCATGTTGAAGTAAGCCAGGTTCAGGGAATTGTTGATGAATATAAAGCAAAGGAGGCTGCTGAAGCATGATCAGAACACCCGAAGAACTTTTTGCAAGAGCAGCTGTCTGCAAAGAACTGCTTGATTCCAAATTTAACGGCTCCGACGGCAAAATCTATCTTATGATCTGCGGCGGCGGCGGCTGCGTTGCTTCCGGCGCACTTAAACTCGAAGAAGAATGCAATCGTCTTATCGCAGAAAAAGGTCTTGAAGAAAAAGTTGCAGTCCGCAAAGTAGGCTGCTTCGGCCTTTGCTCCCAGGGACCTTTCGTACGCGTTTTCCCGAAAGACGTTCTCTATCGCCTTGTTAAACAGGAAGATATCGAAGAAATCATCGAAAAAGACGTTATCGGCGGTGAAATCGTTGAAAGACTTCTTTATGTTGATCCCAAAACCGGCGAAAAAATCGCAAAACAGGATCAGATTCCTTTCTATAAAAAACAGAAGAAAATTGCTCTCCATGGCTGCGGCGTAATCGACCCCGAAAGCTTCGACGAAGCTCTTGGCTGCGGCGCATATCAGGGCCTTGCAAACGCTCTTAAAATGACTCCTCAGGAAGTTGTTACCAACGTTCTTGAATCCGGACTTCGCGGCCGTGGCGGCGGCGGTTTCCTTACCGGACGCAAATGGCAGTTTGCATATAACCAGGACAGCAAAGAAAAATATGTTGTATGTAACGGCGACGAAGGTGACCCCGGCGCATTCATGGACCGTTCCATCCTCGAGGATAACCCTCTTTCCGTAATCGAAGGTATGACCATCGCAGGTTATGCAATCGGCGCTTCCGAAGGTTATTTCTATGTACGTGCAGAATATCCTACCGCAGTTAAACGTCTCCGCAACGCAATCAAAATGGCAGAAGCACAGGGCCTTCTCGGTGATGACATCCTCGGTTCCGGTTTCTCCTTCAGAGCACACATCCGTCTCGGCGCAGGTGCATTCGTCTGCGGCGAAGAAACCGCACTTCTCCATTCCATCCAGGGACTTCGCGGTATGCCCAGACCCCGTCCTCCGTTCCCGGCAGTTCGCGGCCTTTGGGACAAACCCACCATTGTTAACAACGTAGAAACTCTTGCAACCGTTCCTTATATCCTCAGAAACGGCGTTGAAGAATTTACCAAATACGGTACCACCGGTTCCAAAGGTACCAAGGTATTCGCACTCGGCGGTAAAGTAAACAACGTAGGTCTTGTTGAAGTTCCCATGGGTACCACCCTCCGCGAACTTGTTTACGATATCGGCGGCGGCATTCCCAATGACAAAAAATTCAAAGCAATCCAGACCGGCGGTCCTTCCGGCGGTTGTATCACTGCTGATGAACTTGACGTTTCCATCGACTTCGATAACCTCGTAGCACTCGGTTCCATGATGGGTTCCGGCGGTGCAATCGTTATGGATGAAGATAACTGCATGGTCGACGTTGCAAAATTCTATATGGAATTCATCTGCGACGAATCCTGCGGAAAATGTTCTCCCTGCCGAATCGGCACCAAGAGAATGCTCGAAATCCTCACCAAAATCACCGAAGGCAGCGCAACCATGCAGGATCTTGAAGACCTTGAAACCATCGGTAACGCTTGCCAGAGCAACTCCCTCTGCTCCCTCGGACAGAGTGCTGCAAACCCGGTTATCTCCACCCTCGCTTCCTTCTATGATGAATATCTTGCACATATTCAGGATAAACGCTGCCCTGCACATGTTTGCAAAAACCTCACCGTTTATTCCATCGAAGCAGAAAAATGCAAACGCTGCGGCCTTTGCGCTAAGAGATGCCCCGTTGCTGCAATTTCCGGTATCGTCGGCAAAACCAACTTTGTTATCGACCCGGATGTCTGCGTAAGATGCGGTCTCTGCATTTCTTCCTGCAAATTCGATGCAATCACAAAAGATCAGTAAGGAGGGCATGAAAAATGAGCAAAATTAACATTAAAATCGAAGGCCATCCTTATCAGGTTGAAGAAGGCCTTACCGTAATTGACGCAGCAAGAGCCTGCGGATATGAAATTCCTTCCCTTTGCGACTTTAACCATGGCGAATGCAACCAGGGTTCCTGCCGTGTTTGCCTTGTTGAAGTCAAAGGTATGAGAAGCCTTGTTGCTTCCTGCGTATTCCCCGTTTTCGAAGGTATGGAAATCAGCATTTCCTCCCCGAAAGCAACCGCAGCAAGAAGAACTTCCGTTGAACTTCTTCTTTCCAACCATTCCGTAAACTGCCAGCAGTGTGACAAAAACGGAAAATGCGAACTTCTCCATGTAGCAAAACTTACCGGCGCAAGACCTGAAATGTTCAAAGGTTCCCAAACCCCTGTTACCATCGATGAACTCAACCCTTCCATCGTCCGTGATACCAGCAAATGTATCCTTTGCGGCCGCTGTGTTGCAAGATGCAAAAACGCACACGGAAACGGTGTTCTCGGTTATGAAAACCGCGGATTCAACGCAATCGTAGGCCCTGCCGGAAACAGACCTTTTGATAAATCTCCCTGCATCCTCTGCGGACAGTGCGTTTCCGTCTGCCCCACCGGTGCTCTTATGCTCAAATCCGAAGTTGAAAAAGTCGATGAAGCAATGGCTCTTGGCCGTCATGTAATCGTTCAGACCGCTCCGGCAGTCCGCGCAACTCTCGGTGAAGAATTCGGAATGCCTATCGGCACTCCCGTTACCGGAAAAATGGTTGCAGCTCTCAGAAGACTCGGTTTCGAAAAAGTTTATGATACCGACTTCGGCGCAGACCTTACCATTATGGAAGAAGGAACCGAACTTCTTAACAGAATGAAAAACGGCGGCGTTCTTCCTATGATCACCTCCTGCTCTCCCGGTTGGGTAAACTACTGCGAAACCTATTACGCAGATCAGCTTGACCACCTTTCTTCCTGCAAATCTCCTCATCAGATGCAGGGCGCAATCATCAAGAGTTACTATGCAGAAAAACATGGAATCAACCCCAAGGATATATTCGTTGTTTCCATCATGCCCTGCACAGCAAAGAAATTTGAAAAAGAAAGACCCGAAATGGTCAACGCAGAAGGCCTTAAAGACGTCGATGCAGTACTTACCGTCCGCGAACTCGGCGATATGATCCGCCGCAGCGGTATCGTTTTCAACAGACTTCCCGATGAAGAATTCGACCAGGATATCATGGGCGAAGCTTCCGGCGCAGGCGTTATCTTCGGCGTAACCGGCGGTGTTATGGAAGCAGCTCTCAGAACTGTTTACCATGTTCTCACCGGAAAAGAACACGGAGCAATCGCTTTCACTTCCGTCCGCGGATTTGACGGCATCAAAGAATCCCAGATCGAAATCAACGGCCAGATCCTCCGTTTTGCTGTTGCACACGGCATGAAGAACGCAAAAGTTCTTATGGAGCAGATCCGCAAAGGCGAAAGCCCCTATCAGTTCATTGAAATCATGGGCTGCCCCGGCGGCTGCATCAACGGCGGCGGCCAGCCTTATGTTCGCCCCGTATTCCTTCCCAACGAAGACCACGATATTCTTGATACCTATATGCAGAAACGTGCTTCCGCTCTTTATTCCGAAGACCAGAGAAACGTTCTTCGCCAGAGCCACAAGAATACCCAGGTCCAGAAACTTTATGAAGAATTCCTCGGCGAGCCCAATTCCCACAAAGCTCACGAACTTCTCCACACCACCTATAAAGGCAAAGAACCTTTCAGAGATTGATTTCTTTTATAGACTAATCCCAAAAAACAAAGACCCGTGCTTTCAAAAGCACGGGTCTTTGTTTTGCTTATATTTCAGAAAATTCCTGCGGATTTGAGAAGGAAAGATGCGATGAAAATAGAAAAAGCGGAAAAAACAGTTGTCCAGATAACAAGCTGACCGGCTAGCGAAGAATCTCCGCCCATTTCCTGCGCCATAGGAACGCTTGAGACCGCCACAGGAGCGGTGAAAAGCGCTGCAACGGCCGCGAACTGCGCACCGTCAAAATCATTGCGGAAAAGGAGAAAAGCCGTTCCCAGACAGAAAAGGGGCACAGTGCCACAGCGCATTGCCGTTCCGAAAACGATTTCCTTTTTCATGGAAGAAATTGCGGAAAATTCAAAATCCGCTCCGAGAACGATAAGCGAAAGGGGAGTTGCCATTGAAGAAATATATCCTACGGTCTTTTCGATAAAACCTATGTCAAAAAGCCTGAATCCGATTCCGCAGTTTTCAAAAATTCCGCGGATAAAAAGAACAACAAAACCTGCCGCAACTCCCTGGATAAGAGGGTTTTTCAGAATATCGGTGATGATTTTTAAAACGGAAGGTTTCTTTTCGCTTTTTGCGAAGAAGAGCAGCTCGGAAACGGCAAGAATATTGAAAAGCGGAATTGCAAAAGCGGAAAGAACAGCCGAAGCCGCAACTCCTTCGTTTCCGAAAAGGCTTCCTGCAAGGGGAATTCCGATAAGCGCATAGTTGGAACGGAACATTCCCTGAATAAGTGCACCGCGTTTAGGGCCTTCCTTTGTGATAAATCCGCTGGTAAAAACCGCGGCCACAAAAACAAGAAGGATCATGACAAGGGAAAAGAAAACGTGGCCGAAATCAAAAGCAGCGATGTGTTCTATTTCATAAACATTTTTAAAAAGCATGACCGGAAGAAGGATCCGGAAAACAAGCCTGTTTCCGGAAAGGGCAAAATCTTTTCCGATCATCTTCGATTTTTTTAAAAGATATCCCAGAGCGACCATAATGATTATCGGCGAAACGGAATTGAACGCAAAAAGAAGGGATTCCAAAAAAAATCACTCTCCCGAAAAACAAAATTTTCCCCTACATTATAGCAGAATGTTTTTCGTTTGTTTAGTGGTTTTTAAAACTTTACATAACCTTCGGAAAAAGTTATAATATAGATAAAGAAAAATTTGTTTAGGAGGATAAAAATGCCTGAACTTTCGAACATAAACGTGGTGCGCGAAATTCTGGGACGCCACGGTTTTAAATTTTCCAAAAGCTTCGGCCAGAACTTTATAGTAAACCCGGATCTTTGCCCGAGAATTGCCGAAGAAAGCGGAGTGGGCCCGGGAATCTGCGCCCTTGAAATAGGCCCCGGAATGGGCGTGCTCACAAAAGAACTTGCGCTCAGGGCAGAAAAAGTTCTGAGCATCGAAATTGATAAAGCTCTTCTTCCGGTGCTCAAAGAGACTCTTGGAGAGTTTGACAACGTTACAATACTCAACGCAGACGTGCTCGAACTCGACCTGAAAAGCGTGATCAAGGAACATTTCGGTGATATGCCCTTTGTTGTCTGCGCTAATCTGCCTTACTATATCACCTCTCCGATAATTATGAAACTCCTCGAAGAAAACATCGGTGCGGAAAATCTTACCGTTATGGTCCAGAAGGAAGCAGCGGTAAGAATTGCTGCAAAACCCGGAACAAGGGATTGCGGAGCAATTTCCGCCGCCATAAATTATTACAGCGAACCGGAGAAACTTTTTGACGTTTCAAAGGGAAATTTTGTTCCGCCACCAAACGTAACTTCCGCAGTTATCCGCCTTACTTTAAGGAAAGAACCGCCGGTTAAAGTTGCGGATGAAAAACATTTTTTCCGCATAGTTAAGGCATCTTTCAGCCAGAGAAGAAAGACTCTCACAAACTCTCTTTCCTCCGGATTGGGAAAAAACAAGGACGAAATTCTTGCCGCTCTGGAGCAATGCGGATTGGGTTCCAACGCAAGGGCGGAAGAACTTTCCCTTGCGGATTTTGCCGCACTTTCCGAAATTCTCTGATCAAAACACAGCAAGTTTGGAACAGCCAGAAATCTTGCGAAGACCCGGAAACGGGAGTATAATAAAACCATTGAAAAAAGATTTTTTCAAAGGAGGAAACAAAAAATGAAAAAAATAATAGCTTTCGTGCTCGTGCTCATAATGGTGTTCAGCCTTTCTGCCTGCGGCGCAAAACCCACCGCAAAAATCGTTATCAGCGATGCTGTAAACGATGCTGTTCTTTATGAATTCGAAGCAGAAATCGGCGAAAAGGTAACTGCAGCCGCAATGATTGAAGAATATTTCCAGGAAAACGGAATCGATTACACCGTTTATGACGGCGATATGATCGGAAGCATTGGCGAACTTGAACAGGACGCAGAAAACTGGAGCGTATATTGGGCCTGCTATTATAACGGTGAATATGCAACGGTCGGTCTCTGGAGCTATATCCCCGCAGAAGGCGACCTTATTGAACTTAAGTTCGAAGAATCCGCTTGGTAATTTTTTAAAAATCACAAAAATCCCTTCCCTTTCGGAAGGGATTTTTTATTTACTTATTTTCTTTACGATGATAAAATAAAGAAAATATCTCCAAAAAGGGGTGCCGAAAATGAAATATGACCGCGAGCTGCTTGAAAGAGCAGTAAGGACATATAGAAAACTTACCAACAGAAATTTTGTTCCGGCCTCACAGCTCAGCGAAAAACAGATTTCCAATGCGATAAAACATATCGATAAATATGTAAAACCGGAAGATGTGGTTGCTTTTCTGGACAGCACCCTTTTTGCCAGCGGAAAAAGCGGAATCCTTCTTACCACGGAAAAAATCGCATGTTCCGATTCCGCATCCAGCAGCGCATATTTTGAAAAATTCATTAAGGCGGAATGTTCCGGCGATGAAGTGAAAATATATTATTCCGAAAACAGCTTCAGAAGAATAAAAGTCAAAACATATGCGGAGGAAGTTGCCTCTCTTCTCAATGCTATTGCAAAAGAAAGACTTCTTGCAGAAAAAGCGGAAGAAGCGAAACCCGAACCAATAAAACCGGTTGTGGAAAATCCAAAACAGGCACCTGTTCCCAAACATGAATCTGCTTCCGAACAGAAAAAATTGCCGCAGGAAGAAACATACTATCTGAATATAGCTAACGAATGTTATAAAGAAGGGGAATACGAAAAGGCGCTGGAATATTTTAAAAAAGCCGCCGAAAAGGGAAGTGTAATTTCGGCATATAACGTTGGAGTGCTTTATAATACCGGAAAAGGCGTTCGGCAGGATAAGGAGGAGGCTTTCTGCTGGTTTGAAAAAGCGGCGGAAAAAGGCCATGTGCTCGGACAGTATGTCTGCGGAAAAGCGCTTGTTTATGGAACCGGAACGGAAAAAGATTATATAAAAGCCGAGTTCTGGCTTAAAAAAGCAGCGGATCAGGGAGATGAAGAATCCGCAACCCTTTTAAGAAGTATTCAAAGCGCGGTTGAAGAAGCAAAAGAGGCAAAGGAATTTGATATTCCGCCATATGACGAAGATAAGCTTTTTGATTATTCAGAAAAACTTTATTGTGATGGAAAAATAAGAGAATCGTTCCTCTGCTGCAAAAAAGCCGCAAATATGGGATGCAAAAATGCGGGCTATAAATTAGGGGGAAAGTTCTATTCCGGTGACGGCACAGAAAAGAACCTTGAACAGGCTGCGTTTTGGTTCCTTTGGGCAGCAAAAAGAAACAATATTTCCGCTCTGATCAGCCTTTCGGAAATGATAATCAAAGGGGAAGCAAAAATATATGATTCCTTCATCAGAGTGCTTGAAAAAGGGGCAGAGGAAAATATCCCGAGCGCCTGCTATTATCTGGGACTTATGTATTATTATGGCAAGGGATTGAGAAAAGATTATATCAAAGCATATTTTTATATTGAAAAATCAAAGCTCTGCGGATATATGAACAAAAACATCGAATCTTATCTTGAAAAAGCAAAAGATGATTATGCGAGACTGAACGGAGAAGATCATATGCGGCATTTTTATAAAATGCTTTCGGATATGTATAAGAAAGAACCCGGAGAAAAAGCACAGAATAAAGCAAGAGAATATCTGATGAAATCATAAGCAGAAAATTTTAAAAAAAGAGAGCGGACACCCGCTCTCTTTTTTATAATAATATTTTATACTTGTATATTTAATATTATTTTGTTATAATGTAATTTACGAAAGTAGGCTCTGGCGAATATAAAACAAAATCCGAAGCATAATATTAAAAAACTCCGGAGGTTTTATAAAATGTCAGAGGAAATCAAAAACGGTCCCGAAGAAGAAAACGAAAGGGACGAAATCGAAACCCAGACCGAACAGATAATCGAGACCGGTTCTGTAATAAAAACAAAGGGCGAACACTGTATCCATTGTCTTACAATAGTCGGTCAGATCGAAGGACATTATATCCTTCCGCCCCAGAACAAAAGCACAAAATATGAACACGTTATCCCTCAGCTTGTGGCGATCGAGGAAGACCCGGAAATCGAAGGCCTTATCGTGATGCTTAACACCGTTGGCGGAGATGTTGAAGCAGGCCTTGCAATTGCGGAACTTATTTCCGGAATGAGCAAGCCGACTGTTTCTCTTGTTCTGGGCGGCGGACATTCAATCGGCGTTCCTCTTGCCTGTTCCGCAAAGGAATCTTTTATCGTTCCTTCCGCAACCATGACTATCCACCCTGTAAGAATGAACGGTCTTGTTCTCGGCGTTCCCCAGACTCTTTCATATTTTGATAAAATGCAGGAACGCATTACAAAATTCGTTACCGAAAATTCAAACATCAGGGCGGAACGCTTCCGGGAGCTTATGTTCAACACAGGCGAACTTATCACCGATGTGGGAACGGTCCTTGATGGGGAAGCCGCGGTTTCCGAAGGACTTATCGATAATCTCGGCGGACTTTCCGACGCAATAAAATGCCTCTATTCCCAGATTGAAGGGAGGGAGCGCAATTGATGCTTTGGACAGTGGAACCTTTCGACCGGATTTTTCCGACGGATATCCCGGAAACGGTTACAATGGATATCAAAGGCGGTTTTCTCGAAGGCAGAATGACCCCTTCCGGTTTTACCGTTTCGCGCCTTGTTTCAACAGATTTGAAAAATTATCTCAGAACAGAATACTCCCCCGGTCATATAAGGAAACATTGAACCGCCGCTTAGCGGCTACATATAAGGAGAAAAAAATGAGCATTTTTGACGCAGTTATTCAGGGAATTATCCAGGGACTTACGGAATTTCTTCCGGTTTCCTCAAGCGGACATCTTTCCCTTTATCAACATTTTACCGGAAACAGCGGCGAAGCCGCCGGAATTTATTCCATTCTTCTCCATCTCGGAACTCTTCTTGCGGTTGCGATAGCTTTTTGGAAAGAACTTTGGGATATGTTAAAAGAATTCTTTTCCATGGCAAAGGAAATCGTTTCCGGAAAATTTGACAGAAAAAACATAAGCGGTTCGAGAAGAATGATTTTTCTTCTCATAGTAAGCCTTGTTCCCCTTTGTTTCTTTTATTTCATTTCAGATTTTTACAATTCCCTTTCCACCGATAACGATATAATCGTCGAAGGACTTTGCTTCCTTCTCACAGCAGCGCTGCTTATAACTTCCGGAAAATGTGTTAAGGAAGGCGGAACAACCGCCGAAAACATGAGCTGGAAACAGGCTCTCGGAATGGGAATCATGCAGGGAATTGCGCCCCTTCCGGGACTTTCCCGCTCCGGTTCAACAATTTCCACCGGACTTATCCTCGGAGTTTCCAGAGAACAGGCGGTAGCTTTTTCTTTCATAATGGGCGTTCCGGCAGTTCTTGCGGCGAATATTCTTGAAGTTCCCGCAGCAATCTCCGGTGAAGTTGAAATAAGCTGGATAGCAGCTCTTGTCGGAATGGCTGTTTCTCTCGTAGTGGGAATCGCCGCAATAAAAACCGTTAAACTCCTCGTTAAAAACGATAAATTCACAAAATTTGCATGGTATCTTATTCCGCTCGGATTTCTTATGGTCGGAATCGGAATTTTTGAAAAAATCACCGGAACTGTTATTACATTTTAAGGAAGGCTTCTGAAAAAATGGCTGCAACAAAAAAGACAACAAAAAGCAAAGCAAAAAAACCGGCAACAAAAAAGATGACAGAGGCAGAAATTTCTTCCCGCCGTCAGCTTTATGCAATCGGATTTTTTGCATTTGGAATAATTTTTCTCGCCATGACTCTCATCGAAGGCGAAAGCCTCTGGCAGAGTATGCACTATGCGCTTTTCGGACTTTTCGGATGGTGCGCATATCTCATAGGCCCGGTTTTTATTTATCTTGCGGTTATGAACACCCTTGAAAGACCGACTTTTTCAACTTCTGCCCAGGGTTACGAAAGTCTTGCGCTGATAATTCTCCTTTCGGGTATTACCACTGTTTTCAGCGAAAACATGGTTCTTGAAGGCGGAGCTTTCAAGAAAATCGGCCAGCTTTATACATACGGAAAAGAACTTACCGGCGGCGGCGTTCTCTCTGCAATCTATGGTCTTACCTCCATGGCTCTTATGGGAAGACTTGCCGCAGTAATTGTCGGATTGGTTCTTATTATTGTTGTTCTTATGCTTCTGACCGGAACGACCCTTATCGGTGTTGCCAGAAGAACCAAAAAAGTCGGAGAAAAGGTAAAAACTGTTTATACCGAACAGGTTGAACAGCATAAAGCCGCCGCAGAAACCAGAAGAATGTCCCAGATCGATATTCCTCTTGATGGCGGTCCCAAATATGTTTCCAAAGAAAACGAGGAAACCGTAAAGCGTTCCAAGGAAAAACTTCTCGGAACAACCGAGGTTCCTGCTCCTCCTGTTTCAAAAGTTCCTCCGGTGGATGCAAAACCCGCCGAACCGAGCAAAATAATCGACATTCCGCTTGATGATGAACCGAAAACTCCCATTACAACGGTTAGGGAGGACAAGCCTGTTGTAACCGCTGTAAAAGAAGAACCCATTAACGGTTTCAAAGCTCATATGGAAATCGAAGTTCCCACAGAGGAAGAAATGGAAAACTTCCAGAGTGCAAAGGAACAGATGGTCGAAGCCGCCGCGAAAGATCCCGCTCTTGAAGAACTTATCAGCAAAGCGATGGTCGATCAGGCAAACGCAAAGAAAATTGAAAAAGCGGAATTCAAGGTTCTTGCGGATGAACAGGAAAAGAAGATAACCGAGATCATGAACGACCTTGAAACCCTTCCCTATGTTTATCCTCCCACGGAACTTCTCCAGATCCGTGACAACGCAAATGAAGACGATATAACCGAAGAACTCAGAAAAAACGCAGATATTCTTACAAACACTCTCCAGAGTTTCGGAGTTTCCGCAAGAGTTATTGATATAAACCGCGGACCTTCCGTTACAAGATATGAACTCCAGCCCGGAGCGGGAGTCAAGGTCAGCAAAATTGCAGGACTTTCCGATGACCTTGCTCTTAACCTTGCGGCAAAAGGCGTCAGGATCGAAGCCCCGATTCCCGGAAAAGCTGCAGTAGGCGTTGAAGTTCCGAACAAAAACCGCGACATAGTAAACATCCGAGAACTTCTCGAATCCACGGAATTCCAAAACGCAAAATCAAAACTTACCGTTGCTCTCGGCAGAGATATAGTCGGCAACGTTGTTCTTGCGGATCTTAAGGAAATGCCCCATCTTCTTGTTGCGGGTTCAACCGGTTCCGGTAAATCCGTCTGCATAAACTCCATGATAATTTCGCTTATGTATAAAGCGAATCCGGACGAAGTAAAGCTTCTGCTGATCGACCCCAAGGTTGTTGAGCTTAACGTATATAACGGAATCCCTCATCTTCTTATTCCGGTAGTTACCGACCCGAGAAAAGCCGCAGGTGCTCTTAACTGGGCGGTTTCCGAAATGCTCAAGCGTTATCAGCTTTTTGCTGATAACTCTGTAAGAGATATCGAAGGATATAACAAACTTGCGGATTCCCGTGACGATATGCAGAGAATGCCGAAGGTCGTTATTATTATCGACGAGCTTGCGGACCTTATGCTTGTTGCCGCAAACGAAGTCGAAGATTCCATAAACCGTCTTGCTGCCCTTGCAAGAGCCGCAGGCATGCATCTTGTTGTTGCAACCCAGCGTCCTTCCGTTGATGTTATCACCGGCGTTATCAAAGCAAACATCGGCAGCCGAATTGCTTTCAAAACCTCTTCCCAGGTTGACAGCCGAACCATTATTTCCGACGGAAGCGCGGAAAAACTCCTCGGCAAAGGCGATATGCTTTTCTATCCCCAGACAGATATGCGCCGTGTTCAGGGATGCTTTGTAAGCGACAGGGAAGTTGAGGAAGTTGTCCGCTTTGTCAAAAACGGAGGAACCGCCGCTTATGATGAAGGAATCCTCGATGATATCGAAAAACTTGCCGCAAAGGAAAAAGGCAAAAAATCCGGTGAGGATTATGCTTCCGAAGGCGGCGGCTTTGATGACGGCGACGATATGCTTGACGCCGCAATCGAATGTGTGATTGAAATGGGAATGGCTTCCACTTCCATGCTCCAGAGAAAGCTCAAACTCGGCTATGCCCGCGCCGCAAGAATCATCGACCAGATGGAAGAGCGCGGAATTGTCGGACCTTTTGAAGGCAGCAAGCCTCGCCAGGTTCTCATAAGCAAAGAGCAGTGGCTTGAAAAACAGCTTCAGAGCGATGAATAAACGCCTCCCTTTTGTAAGAGAGGTCAACGAAAAAGGAGGAATAAACTTTGGGATTTTTCAGTAAAATCAGCGAAGGTCTTAAAAAAACAAGAGAATCTCTCAAGGAACGCTTTGATGATGTTTTTTCGGGCGGACATGTTGACGATGATCTTTTTGATGAACTTGAGGAAGCTCTTGTTCTTGCGGATACCGGTGCTGTAACCGCAGGCGCAATCTGCGAGGAACTCCGCAGAAGAGTTAAAAAAGAAGGAGTTTCCGATCCGGAAAAAGTTCGTGAAATGATGTACGAAGTTGTTGCGGAAATGCTCCGCGGCGGCCAGGAACTTAACCTTGAAAACAAACCGGCAATTATTATGATGATCGGCGTAAACGGCGCCGGAAAAACCACCACAATCGGAAAACTTGCAAAAAACTTTATGGACGAAGGCAAAAAGGTTGTTGTTGCTGCAGCGGATACATTCCGAGCAGCTGCAATCGATCAGCTCGAAGTCTGGACAGAAAGATGCGGCGCGGAACTTGTTAAACATTCCGAAGGTTCCGACCCGGCCGCAGTTGTTTTTGATGCAATTGCCGCAGGTAAGGCAAGAAAAGCCGATGTCATAATCTGCGACACCGCAGGAAGACTTCAGAACAAAAAAGGACTTATGGATGAACTTGCAAAAATCGGCAGGGTAATCGAAAGGGAAGCTCCGGAATCTTCTGTGGAAACCCTTCTTGTCCTTGACGGAACCACCGGACAGAACGCTCTTAATCAGGCAAGGGAATTCGGCAACGCATGTCCCATAACCGGTATCGTTCTTACAAAACTCGACGGAACAGCCAGAGGCGGCGTTGTAATCGGAATAAGAAAAGAACTTGATATTCCGATCAAGTTCATCGGCGTAGGCGAAAAGGCAGAAGATCTCCAGCCTTTTGACCCGGAAGCATTTGCAAAAGCAATTTTTGATTAAAACACGAAACCAACAAAAACTTAATATACAATGCGAGGCGGAAAAATGAACGGCCTTTTAAGTTTTTTTAATAGAATCTTTGGCTGTCCGGCTTTTGATGGAAAAAATCGGTATAAAAAATTGATAATAGTATGGGAAGAGGCGTATGGCTTCCGTAATAAAGAAATAACAGAAGTGTATTTCTGTGACTGCAAGCTGAAATACATAACATTAAACCCCGTTTTTAAAAGCAAAAACGAGATATGTTTTTCAGCAGAGCCTGAGGTATGCGGAAGACTTTCCAGTCTTCTTGAAAAAGCCGAGGAAGCATGGGGAGAAAACAATAGTTTTTATGAACCCATATTAGATGGAAGCATGTTTGAAATAATGCTTATAAGATCCGACGGAAGCAAAAGGATAGTAAAAGGAAACGTAAGTCCGCCAATGATGAAAGAAATCGATGACATTTTAAAAGAAACACCATTAAAATATGTAATGCTTTAATGATAGTATCTTTTTGAGTATAAAGATAAGGAGAAATTTTAATGATCACTACCAAACAGCGCGCATATCTCAGAAGCCTTGCAAACGGAATTCCCGCAGTTGTAACTGTTGGCAAAGAAGGCGTTACCGAATCCGTAATGGGCAACATTGACGAAGCTCTTAACGCAAGAGAAATCGTAAAAGTTTCCGTTCTCGAAACTTCCCCTGTTTCTTCCAAGGAAGCTATTGAGGAAGTTATGAACGGAATCAACGGCTGCGAGGCCGTTCAGGTAATCGGCAGAAAATTTGTCGTTTACAAACGCAACCTTAAAGAACCCAAAATCATCCTTCCTTAATCAAAAAGGAGAAACCAATGAAAATCGGCATTTATGGAGGAAGTTTCGACCCGGTTCATGTGGGCCATGTCAATGCCGCCCTTACCTTTAAGGAAGAACTTTCTCTCGATAAGATAATCGTAATTCCGGCTTATCAGCCGCCCCATAAAAAAGGTCTTGCCATGACTCCTTCCGAGCACAGAATGAATATGTGCAATCTTGCTTTCGGAAATCTCGAAGGTTTTGAAGTTTCCGATATCGAAATAAAACGCGAGGACGAAGGCTATATGGCGGATACCGTTGCCCAGCTCCGTGAAATTTATCCGGAGGATGAATTTTATCTTCTTATGGGCGGCGATATGCTCCTTTATTTCCAGCGCTGGTATGCGTGGCACAAAATAACCGATGAAGCCGTTCTTGCGGTTGCCGCAAGAAACTGGGAGGACGATTCCGCTCTCGAAGCGGAAGCTGCCGTTCTCCGGAGCTACGGCGCAACGGTAAGAATTGTGCCTATCGACGTAAAAGAAATTTCCTCAACCTCCGTAAGAGAAACCGTCCGCCGTTCGGACGATATTTCCTCAATGGTGCCCGAGGGAGTTGACGATTATATCTGGGATCATTATCTTTATTATAACTGACCGAAAATCAGGAGGAAAAAATGCTTAAAAAAACAATAATCCTTTTTGCGGCAATGCTTTTGCTTATGGTGCTTTGCCTTACCGCATGTTCCGGAGGCTGGAGAGAAAGCTATGAAGGTTTTCTCGATGACCTTGTCGGAAAAGTGGATATGGAACAGCAGACCAGAGAGATAAACGCAGAAGAGGTTATACGCGAAAAACTCAACGAATACAGCGAAGGACAGACGATCTGGTTCCAGTTCGACGATTTTGACGGCGACGGAACTTCCGAAGCTTTTGCATTCTGCGGAAAGGCCGGAACGGAATATCTCGAAGGTGTTCTCTGGTACGTTAACGAAAACTACGCCGCGGAACTCAAGGAAAGCGGAAAATGGAAAAACCCTGAACTTGTTACCGTTGAAGGAACGACCTTCCTTTTCGCAGAAAACAACGACGACGGACTTACCTATGTTTTCGGAATCGAAAACAGCAAAGTTTATGAAACCGCAGTTTCCGGAATGTTCTCCAAACTTGAATATCAGGGCGGAATCGATTTTACTGCGGAATTCACTTCCTACGATTATTTTGAAAATGAAGAGGAAGCCAAAAAACAGGAACCTTCCACCAAAAAATATTGGTTCTATATCGAAAACGGCGAATTCTATGAATATGGCGCAGACGATTCTCTCCGCCGTGCAGACCTTAGAAAATATAAAGCCGGTTCCGATGTTATGGACGTAATCTATAAACAGGGACTTACCGACGAGCTTCTTGCAAAATATTATCCCAATGCAACCGAAGAGGAACTCGAATTCATCGCGGACGAAGCGGGATATTTCCATAGCATCATGCTCCGCGAAAACGGAATCCTTAACCTCAACTTCTACGGTGCTTATGAGGATTGCTTCTATATCACCTTTGTGGTTGACGGAGAAAGCTCCGAAATTATCGATTGCGGCCGCGGATTCTATCTCCCTGCGGCGGTCGAAGCCATTGCAACCTATCCGGAAAAAGAGGCAAAATAATGGATGCTCTCAAATTCTGCAATCTTTCCGAAGAAGAACTTAAATCGGTGCTCAGTTCCAGAATGAACGGGCACCGATATGCTCATTCCATCAATGTTGCAAAAAGAGCGGCGTTTTTAGCCGAAAAATATGGTGCAGACCCGGAAAAAGCCGAATTTGCCGGCCTTATCCACGATATCTGCAAGGGAATCCCGAACGAGGAACAGCTTGCGATAATCGAAGCCGAGGGAATCGAACTTGATGAAGACACCCTTAAGTCACCGGCGCTGTGGCATTCAATTGCCGGTGCCATATATTCTGAGCACAAACTTTGCGTAACCGACAGGGACGTGCTCAATGCTGTTCGCTATCATACATCCGGAAGAGGGGATATGAGCATTCTGGAAAAGGTCGTTTATATGGCGGACCTTACCAGTGCCGAAAGAAACTATCCGGATGCGGAATATACCCGAAATCTCACTGATTACAGTCTTGATGAAGGGATTGCCTACGGTGTCCGCTGGATTGCCGGCGACCTTGAAAAAAGAGGTTTTCCGAAAGGGAAGGATACCGAAGCACTTTTGGAAGAATATAAAAACGTTGAAATAACATTTGAAGAAAGGAAATGACCTAATGGAATCCAGAGAACTTGCACTCAAAATTGCAAAAATCCTTGACAGCAAAAAAGCAATCGGACTTCGCGTACTTAAAATCGGCGAAATCAGCAGCATCGGCGATTATTTTGTAATTGCTTCCGCAACCAACAAAAGCCACGTCCAGTCCCTTTCCGACGATATCGATTTCGCCCTCGGCCACGAAGACGGAATTGCTCCCCAGAGAGTTGAAGGCTATGCTTCCGCAAGCTGGATCCTCATGGACTATGCAAGCGTAATCGTCCACATCTTCAACGACGAAGTCCGCGAATTCTATTCTCTCGAAAGACTCTGGTCTGACGCAAAAATCGAAGAGATCAATTTCGAGGAAGAATAAGACGTAGAAAAGGAGATTTTTTGAAAATCCCTTGACAAAGCCCGTTTAATCTTGTTATTATTAACCTAATGTGTATTTATATTATAAATGCTTTGACAAAGAACAAGTAGTCTGTTTTGCCGTTCAAAGAGAGCCGCCGTTTTGGTGAAAGGCGGAAACGGAAAAACCGATGAACTCACTTTCGAGCAGCCGGAAGAAACCTTTTTTTGGGAGTAAAACCGGTCGGCGCCGCCGTTATACGGAATTTGAGCGGACGCAGTTTTCTGCGCCAACGAAAGTGGTACCGCGGGTGAATTTATTTCCCGTCTTTCGAAGAAATTCGAAAGACGGGATTTTTTTATTTTCCGCAAAAAACCGTCAAAAAATTATTTCAGATAAAACTGGAGGAACCGAAAAATGAAAGGCTATGATTACGCCGCAATTGAAAAGAAGTGGCAGGACATCTGGGACGAAAAGAAACCCTATGCCGCAACCACCGATTACACCAAGCCCAAATTTTACGGACTTGTTGAATTCCCCTATCCTTCCGGACAGGGACTTCATGTAGGACATCCCCGTTCCTACACCGCTCTGGATATCGTTTCCAGAAAAAAGAGAATGCAGGGCTATAACGTCCTTTATCCTATGGGCTGGGATGCTTTCGGTCTTCCTACCGAAAACTTTGCAATCAAAAACCACATCCACCCGGAAATTGTAACCAAAAACAACGTTGACCATTTCAAGGCCCAGCTCAAATCTCTTGGCCTTTCCTTCGATTGGGACAGAGAAATCAACACCACCGACCCCAATTATTATAAATGGACCCAGTGGATCTTCATCCAGCTTTTCAA
>JAZUAX010000033.1:0-21209 GCA_045638185.1 Oscillospiraceae bacterium
GGGTAAATGCAACGCCGGTACCGGAAAGGTTGCCGCTGTTACCGAATAGCATGGACTGTACGTTTACTGCGGTACCCCAAGTATAAGGAATGTCGTTCATGCAGCGGTAATAGCTTGCGCGGCGGTTATCCCAGGAACGGAAAACAGCTTTAACAGCGCGGATAAGCTCTTCGCGGGGTTCGGTGGGGAAGGTTTCGCCTTTCTGTTCAAGGTAATATGCTTTGGAGCGTTTTACCATTTCTTTAAGGTCTTCAGCATCAAGGTCGGTGTCGTTTTTAACGCCTTTTGCTTCTTTCATCTCGTCGATGATAACTTCGAAAGTGGATTTCGGAACTTCTTCAACAACGTCGGCATACATCTGGATGAAACGACGGTAGGAGTCGTAAGCAAAACGTTCGTTGTCGGTGATTTTTGCAAAACCTTCAACAACTTCGTCGTTAAGACCAAGGTTGAGGATGGTGTCCATCATACCGGGCATGGAAGCTCTTGCACCGGAACGTACGGAAACGAGAAGAGGGTTGTTTTTATCGCCGAAGGTTTTTCCGGTGATTTCTTCAAGTTTTGCAAGATATTCATAAATTTCTGCCTGGATCTCTTCGTTGATCTGGCGTCCGTCCTCATAATACTGAGTGCAGGCTTCGGTGGTTACGGTAAAGCCCTGAGGAACCGGCATTCCGAGATTGGTCATTTCGGCAAGGTTTGCACCTTTTCCGCCGAGGAGCTCACGCATGGAGCCGTTGCCTTCGGAGAAAAGATAAACATATTTTTTACTCATAATATTGCGTCCTCCCAACTTTAGCAATAGTATTAACAATCAATAGGCAGCAGGACAAAACAAAGCCACTGTCCTGCATGATACAGTATAACAAAAACTACCGATATTTTCTATATTATTCACTGAAATTCTGCGATTTTGACGAAATTTAATAAAAATTTCATTTTTTTATGCTTTTACTTGCAAATTATAAATAAAACTGGCATAATGTATATGTGAATATTGATGAAAAACGGAGGTAGGCTTATGCAAAATGCTGCGGCTGTAATATATACTTCCGGTTTAGATTTTATGCATAGTAACAAGCCTGCCGCTCTGGGCGAAGTTGTTTTTCGTCCGATAATCGATTGGGTAAACGAAGCTCTTGATTCCGCAGGTGTTTCCGAAAGATGCTATGTCATAAATGAAGGCGAGGAAGACATCAGAAACCATGCCGGAGAATATCCGGTTTTTATACGCGAAAAGGAAAGCGGCCATCCGCTTTTTACCGCAAAGGGATGGATTGAAAATCACGAAGCGGAAAATTTTCTTGTTGTTTCCGCAGAAGCAATTTTTACAAATCCCGAAGTTTTGAAAGCGGCATTTGAACGCCACATTTCAAACAACGAAAAACTTACGGTAATTGCTTCCGCAGGAAGAGAAAGTTTTATAAAGGAACTTTCCCAGAGCGCTTTCTGGATTACAAAAAGCTTCTTTTCCGAAGTTGTTGAAAAAAACGACGGAGAAGATAAAAACGGAGAAAAATTTCTTGTTGAAGCAATGAAAATTCTTTCCGATCAGCAGCTTGTTGCAGCGACCCATGTTGCTGGGAAAAAAGAAATTAACATGAGAGCAAACGATCCTTCCGGACTCCTTACTCTCAATGCTGCTGCAAGAACCGTTATTTTCAAAAAACTCTGCGCCGAAGGCGTCGAGTTCACATGCCTTGACGGAATCATCATTGAACCTTCCGTAAAGATCGGAGCGGGAACAAAAATTCTTCCCGGAACCATCATCAAAGGCAAAACCGAAATCGGTGAAAATTGCGTGATCGGCCCCAACAGCCTTATCGAGGACAGTAAAATCGGAGACGAAGTGGAAATCAACGCCACCCAGATCCGTTCTTCGGTTCTCGAAAAAAATGTTAAAATAGGTCCCTGGAGCCATGTACGTCCCGGATGCATTATCCATGAAGGATGCAAAATCGGCGACTATGTTGAAATCAAAAACTCCGAAGTCGGCGCAAGAACCGCTGTTGCACATCTTACCTATATCGGCGACGCCGATGTGGGCGAAGCTGTAAACTTCGGCTGCGGATGCTGCATTGCAAACTATGACGGACAGCACAAGCACCGCACCAAAATCGGAGATCATGTTTTCCTCGGCTGCAACACAAACCTTGTTGCTCCGGTTGAGCTTGAAGATTTCGCCTACACTGCTGCAGGAACGACCGTTACCAAAAATGTTCCTGAATATGCCCTTGCGGTAGGCAGAGCAAAACAGGAAAACATTGAAGGCTGGGTCAAAAAGCACGACGCCATAAAAATTAAATAAGTTTAATCAGCAAATTAAAATAAAAAAACAGGAGAGATAAAAAAATGAACGTTCACGGCAAAGACATTAAAATTTTCAGCGGTAACGCCTATCCCAAGGCAGCTGAAGAAATTGCAAAAAGTCTCGGACTTCCGCTCGGAAAATGCACCGTCGGTCACTTTGCAGACGGCGAAGTAAGCGTTTCCCTCGAAGAATCTGTCCGCGGCTCCGATGTTTTCATCGTACAGTCCACCTGCAACCCCGTTAACGACAACCTTATGGAACTCATCATCATGATGGATGCTTTCCGCCGCGCTTCCGCAGGAAGAATTACCGCAGTAATTCCTTATTTCGGATACGCACGTCAGGACAGAAAAGCTAAAGCACGTGACCCGATTTCCGCAAAAGTTGTTGCAAACATGCTCGTAGCAGCCGGTGCAGACAGAGTCCTTACCATGGACCTTCATGCATCCCAGATCCAGGGATTCTTTGATATTCCTGTTGATCACCTTATGGGCGCTCCTATCCTTACTCCTTATTTCCAGCCCATCGTTCATCATCATGAAGATGAATACGTTGCTGTTTCTCCCGACCACGGCAGCGTAAACCGCGTTCGTAAATTTGCTGAAAAACTCGATATTCCGCTTGCAATTATCGATAAACGCCGCCCGAAAGCAAACGTTTCCGAAGTTATGAACATCATCGGTGACGTAAAAGGCAAAAAATGCATTATCCTTGACGACATGGTAGATACTGCAGGTACTCTTTGCAATGCAGCAAAAGCACTTATCGAAGTTGGCGGCGCACAGTCCGTAACCGCTTGCGCAACCCACGGTCCTCTTTCCGGCCCTGCAATCCAGAGAATCAAAGACAGCGTTCTTGAAGAACTTGTTCTTCTTGACACTATTCCGATCAGCGATGAAAAACGCGAAGAATGCGGAAAAATCACTGTTCTTCCTGTTGCTCCCGTTTTTGCAGAAGCAATCGAAAGAATCTATGGCGACCGCCCCGTTTCTCCTCTTTTCCTTTAATTTCAAGATTACGTTACATAAAAAATCATGCCGGTTTCCGGCAGGATTTTTTGTTGGTTAATATAAAAAAGCCGCTTCGGAATGAAGCGGCTTTTGATTTGTTTTAAAAATTATTCTTCGTCTTCAAGTCTGCCAAGAGCGCGCATTACTTTGTCATAAGCTGCTTTGGTGTTGAAATCGAAGCAAACCATGCGAACGTCTTCAAGGCAGGTATCCTGTTCAAGATATTCGAGAATGGTGTTGATTGCGATTTCGGCTGCTTTTGCAAGAGGGAAACGATATGCGCCGGTGGAGATGGAAGGGAAGCAAACGGTTTTGCAGTTATATTCAACAGCAAGATCGAGAGATTTGATATAGCACTGGCGAAGAAGTTCTGCTTCGTTGGTAAGGCCGTTGTTCCAAACGGGACCTACGGTGTGGATGATATATTTTGCATCAAGTTTGAAACCGGGAGTGATAACTGCTTCGCCGGTTTTGCATCCGCCGATTCTTCTGCAGCAGCTGATAAGTTCTGCGCCTGCAGCGGCATGGATTGCACCGTCAACACCTTCACCGCCGAGAAGGCTGGTGTTTGCTGCGTTTACGATAGCGTCAACTTTCATATTGACGATGTTACCTTTAACAACGGAAAAATTGGTCATTTCAGAATCGTTCCTTTCTTTTTATCAGAGCTCTCCATCAAAATCGCCGTCGGCGTCGATATTAAGCGTGTTGATCGTTCTTCTCTTCATGCGCTGTTCTTCGGAACATTCAACAATGAAGTTTTTGATTGCTTTTGCATTTTTGATATTTTTGAGAACAAGCTGACCGTGGGTAACGTCGCTTGTTTTGCAGATAACGGTGGCTATTCCGAAAACTCTCTGCAAAAGAGAAACGGAAAGGACTGTATCCTGGATTTTATACATATAACAATCGTTTTCAACTCGGGTCAGAAAACCGGAATTGATGGTGATCTGTTCTTCGGTAACGGTATACTTTGTAAAAGTAAACGGAAGACCGAAGAAAAGCCAGCGTTTCTTTTCAACGAATGCCATAAAAAACACCACCCTTTCTATCATATTATAACATCTTTTAAATAAATATCAAGGCTTTTCACCCTTCAGAAAAGCAGTTTTGAAACAATATTTACCAAAAAGCAAAGGGAAAGACCTGTTAGAAGAGGAACAAGAACAGAAAGCAAAGTCCACTTTATACTTTTCGTTTCTTTAAAGATTGTAATTATCGTTGTTGCGCAAGGCCAATGGAAAAGAAAAAATATAATTGTGCAAAGGGCGGTGGTTGGTGTGAAACCGTTTTCGGAAAAAAGCAAAGCGGTTTCGGAAAGATTCCCAAGTTCGGAAAGCATTCCTCCGGAATAACACATCGCTATAACGGGAAGAGCAATTTCATTTGCCGGAAGAGAAAAAATAAACCCGCAGAGAATGTTTCCGTCAAGGCCGAAAGTCATTGCAAGGGGTTCCAGAAAATCCGAAATAAATCCGAGAAGATTTTTTCCGTTAAAAGAAAAATTTGAGCACAGCCATATTATTATTCCGGCAGGAACAGCAACAAGAACGGCTCTACCGAGGATTTTGACAGTTCTGTCGAAGACGGAGCAGACTGCAATTTTTCCGAATTTCGGAATACGATAGGGCGGAAGCTCAAGAGTGAAGCTTGCGGGAACTCCTTTGAGCACGGTTTTTGAAAGGATTTTTGAAACCAAAAAAGTTATGAGCACGGAAAATGCAATGATCGAGGTAAGAATTGCTGCACCCAGTACGGAAGAATCGGTAAAGAACATTGTGATAAGGGCGATTATTGCAGGAAGGCGTCCGTTGCAAGGAACAAAGCTGTTTGTTATTATCGCAATAAGTCTTTCCCGCGGAGAATCTATTATTTTTGCTCCGGTAACGCCAACAGAACCACAGCCTATTCCCATGCACATGGTCGGTTTATAAAAATCACACTTTAAATTGCTAAAATTTTTTCACAAAAACTATTGATTTTTCCATAAATTTGAGTTATACTCATCACATTCAATTGAATAGCGTCAGACGAAGTTTGCAGGAAAAAGCAAAAGCTTGCCGAAGGAATAACACTCTCAGGCGTTCCGGAAAGGAATAGGGACTGTAAACGGATGAAAGACTGGAGAAGTTCGCCAAGCGCGGATGCCGAAGGTGCAAGCCCCCGAAAAATCGGGGTGAATCTCTCAGGCAAAAGGACAGTTTTTTCGATATTTTTTGCATAGTAAATCTGTGCAGTTTTG
Source organism: Oscillospiraceae bacterium (assembly GCA_045638185.1). Taxonomy (GTDB): domain Bacteria; phylum Bacillota; class Clostridia; order Oscillospirales; family Ruminococcaceae; genus UMGS1668. The sequence goes on from JAZUAX010000033.1 coordinate 5,564, forward strand.
TGTCGAATTTTGTGTTCAGCAGCGAAAAAATCCGTCTTTCGGGTCTTTTCGCTGTTTTGTTTTTAAGAGAAAAAGGAGAAAAATTATGGAACAATTTCTTGCAAAAGTAGCTGAAGTCAACGGTGTTATCTATAATTTCGTTTGGGTCAAAATAGGTGTTGCCCTTCTTCTCGGAGCAGGTATTCTTTGCACTGTTATCACAAAAGGTTTTCAGTTCACCCATTTCGGTCACTGGATGAAAGAAACCATCGGTGCGCTTCTTAAAAAAGATAAGAACATAACCGATAAATCCGACAAATTCAACATTTCACAGTTCCAGTCCCTTTGCACCGCCCTTTCTGCAACGGTCGGTACCGGCAATATTTCCGGTGTTGCCGCAGCAATCGTTACCGGTGGTCCCGGAGCAGTTTTCTGGATGTGGATTGCTGCGATTTTCGGCATGATGACAAACTTTTTCGAAAACGTACTCGGTATTTATTATCGCCGCAAGAACGCAAAAGGCGAGTGGTGCGGCGGTGCAATGTATTATCTTAAAGACGGTCTTGGCGCGAAAAAAGGCTGCAAATGGATCGGTATTTTCCTTGCGGTTCTTTTCTCAATCTTCTGCGTTATGGCTTCCTTTGGTATCGGTAACCTCAGCCAGATGAACTCCATTGCGAAAAACCTCAATACAGCAATCAGCATTCCCAACTGGGTAACCGGCGCGGTTTTCCTTGTTATTGCGGCTCTCGTAATTGTCGGCGGACTCAAACGTATCGCTGCAGTTAACGAAAAGCTTGTTCCTTTCATGGTAGTTATTTACCTCATCGGAACACTTACTATCTTCTTTCTCAACATTGACAAAGCATTCGCAGTTTTCAGCTCCATCTTCTCCAACGCATTTGGAATTGAAGCGGTTGCCGGCGGTTTCACAGGTATCGTCATAAAAGAAGTTATGACCGTTGGTATCAAGCGCGGCGTTTTCTCAAACGAAGCCGGCCTCGGTTCTTCCGTTATGGTTCATTCCTGCTCAAATGTAAAAGAACCTGTTAAACAGGGTATGTGGGGAATTTTTGAGGTTTTTGTAGATACAATAATCGTCTGCACCCTCACCGCTTTCGCGGTTCTTTCTTCCGGCGTTGTAAACCTTGAAACCGGCGAAATTCTTGCAACAACCGGTGCCGGCAAATTTGTTGAAGCCTCCGCCCTTATGAGCGTTGCTTTTGAAAACGCCTTTGGCATAATCGGAAGTATCTTCATTTCCGTAGCGATCTGCTGTTTCGCTTTCTCCACCGTTCTTGGCTGGAGCGTTTACGGCACTAAAGCCTGGGAATATCTTTTCGGAACCAAAGCAACTATTATTTATAAAGTTATCTTCGTCAGCTTTATCTTTGTGGGTCCGCTCCTTACTTCCAGCCTTGCATGGGATATTTCCGATACCTTCAACGGACTTATGATGATCCCCAACCTTATCGGTGTAATTACCCTTTCGCCTATTGTTTGCAAAATCACCAAAAACTATGTTGACCGCAATATCAAAGGAAAAAATGTTGAACCCATTGTTTCCGTTTTTGAAGATATAAACAATGAATATACCAAAGAAATTATGAAATAATTCTCTTACTCTCTGAAATAATGAAAAAGCCTTCGGCAGCCGCGCCGAAGGCTTTTTCATTTCCGGTTCACTTTTTCAAAAGTTTCTCTGTCAATTATTGCCTCATGGGTGCCATGAACAACAACCCAGTTTTCCTCAGGAAGATTTATAGAAGTTTTTGTTTTGAAAGAAATTTTTGAAGTTTTTCCCTGAACCATATCGCCAAGATAAATTGGGTTATGAAGAATTTTCAAAATGGTGGCGATGCTCCAGTTTCCGGATTTCGGAATACCTTTTCTGAAATCCAGCGGAGTCGGAACATTATCCGAATCAAGTTTTCTTGCAATTTCAATCGGCCGTTTTCCTTCTGCGCTATTTAAAAAAATAAATTTTACGATTTGCGATGCTTTTTCGTCGAGAACAAGTTTATGGCGGTTTTCGGAAGAACGTTTATATCCGAAAGGCGCGAAGGCGCCCACAAAATCACCTTTTCTCATTCTTGCGGAAAAAGCGGAACGTATTTTTCTGCTGGTGTCTCTTGCATACATTTCATTGATAAGATTTTTAAATGGGGCAAGATCGGAAAAACCGTTTTCGGAATCATATCCGTCATTTACCGCGATATATCGGACCCCTTTTGAAGGAAAATAAATTTCCGTAAACTGTCCGGCGGAAATATAATCCCTTCCAAGCCGGGAAAGGTCCTTTGTAATGATTATACCGATTTTTCCGTTTTCAATATCGGAGAGCATACGTTTAAAAGCGGGTCGTTCAAAATTTGTTCCGGAAAAACCGTCATCGATATATTCGTCGAATATTAAAAAACCTTTTTCTGCGGCATAATTTTTTAAAATTTCCCTCTGAGAAGAAATGCTCCGGCTTTCACTTTTTCCGTCCTCTTTGGAAAGGCGCATATAAAGCGCCGCAAAATTGTTCATTTAAAGGCACCTCCGGAAAAGTATATGAGAAAAAATCAGATTATAAACCAACCACATGGTCAGTGCCTGTTTTCCGCAGGTTCCCGCTTTGGAAAATCCCCGGTCGAGGTTGAAAGCAACCCGGGGAAGATAGCCGATATCTTCGAGAATTGTGAAAAGCGGAAAGAAAATTGCCATTGGCGGAAGCATAACAGCAACGACCCAGCTCAGAACGTTCCAGATCCCATCGATCAGAAGGCTTTTGAGCATCGGTGGAAAACCAATGCTCAGAAGAATTTGCTCGAGCCACGTTCCGATTTTTGAAAAAGCTGCGGAAAGAACTTCGGAGGGATAATTTGCACCGGAAACGGTTATCCAGAAGATGAACCCGAAAAGGATGAGCATAATCGGAATTCCGAAAAATTTTCCGGTGAGCACCGAATCGATTTTTTTATCCCGGGAGGAAAAATCTTTTTTTAAAAAACTTACCGCCGAAAGACAGATTTCTTCCGCCCTTAAAACAACGCAGGAGGAAATTTTTTCGTAAGCATCGGGAATGGAGCAGGTTCCTTTTTCGTAAATAGGGCCGAAACGCTTTTCAAAAGCGGAAATAAAACCCTGTTCGTTTTCTATAATTGCAAGAGCGGGATATATTCCCGAAAAGCCGAATTCGCTTTTTAAAACCGGATAAAGTTTTTTTAATTCCTGCCGGATTATTTCAGGATACCGCACCGGAATAAAATCGGTTTTTAATTTTCCTTCCGCAAGATCAAAAATCATATCCGAAAGTTCATCAAGTCCTTCACCGTTTGCGGCGGAAATCCCAATTGCGGGAAGTCCGGTTTCCTCAGAAAGGGATTTTATATCAATTTCAATTCCTTTTCTGCGGGCATCATCGAGCATATTCACACAGAGCAAGGTTTTAGGAATTACCTGCGCTACCTGCAGGGCAAAAATAAGGTTGCGTTCAAGGCAGCATGCATCGCATACTACCACAGCACCGTCAATTTTTTCAAAACACAAAAAATCTCGGGTAACCTCTTCTTCAGCGGAATTCGCAGCAAGAGAATATGTACCGGGAAGATCGATTAGTTTTATTTCCTTTTTTCTTTTCCTGAGGATGCCTTCGGCGGTTCCAACGGTTTTTCCGGACCAGTTTCCGGTGTGTTGTTTCATACCTGTGAGAGAATTGAAAACAGTGCTTTTTCCGACATTGGGGTTGCCTGCAAGGGCGATTTTTCTTTCGCTCATTTCTTTTTCACCCCCAGAATAAAAGCCGCATCATTTTTCCTGAGAGCGATTACAGCTCCCCGAACGGAATAAGCCTTTGGATCGCCGAAGGGACTTGTTCTTACACATTCAACTTCCGTTTCGGGAACAAAGCCGATATCCATAAGCCTTTTTCGGAGAATTCCTTTTGCCTCAAGTTTTTTAATCACAAAGTGTTCACCTTTTTTTATATCGCAAAGCGAAAAATTCTGCATAAAATCTCCCTTTCGCAAAATGCTTGGATTTACTCATTATCAAAATATGAAAAAACTCTGCCGGAAGGCAGAGTTTACCGAAATTTAAAGATTTATCAGCAAAATATACTCGATTTTCAGCAAGTTTTGCGGTAAAATATAGTAAAATAAATTTAAGACAAAAGGGAGGAATCTTTTATGGCATTTTTTGATAAGATAAACGATTTTGCGAAAACCGCAACGGAAAAAACAAACAACGCTATTGAAAGCACAAAACTTTCGGTAAAAGCTGATTCCGAGCAAAGGACCCTTAACGATATAGTAAGAAAAATCGGCGAATATTACGTTGCAAAAATGGATTCCGGAGAAATTCTTGATGAAGAAGTAATGGCAATTTATGAAGGAGTTCTCGCAAGCAGAAAACGCATTGAGGAAATACGTGCGGAGATAGAGGCTCTTAAAACTCCTAAACCTGTTTCCGGAGAGGAAAACGGGGGCGAACGCAAAATTTGCCCGTTCTGCGGAAAAGAACTTGACGTTACGGCTAAATTCTGCCTTAACTGCGGAAAACAACAACCTTAAAATGAACAAAAAACCCGCCCGTCGGGCGGCTTTTTTATATCTGTTTTATCAGAGTTCGATGAGTTCATAATCGTCGGTGCCGAAACCAAGTTCGAGAGCGGCTTCAATGGTGTGTGCGCCGTTTCTGCTTTCGATTCTTTCAAGAAGATGATCGCGGCCGGGGTCATCGGTAGCAGCATAAACAAGGTCGAGACATGCTCTGTCAATAGCAATGGGATCAAGGCTGCAGAGAATTCCGATATCTTTCATGCAAGGGTCTTCGGCAATAGCGCAGCAGTCGCAGTCGACAGACATGTTTTTCATAACGTTGATGTAAGCGGCTTTTCCGCCGAAGTATTTTACAACAGAAAAAGCAGCATCAGCCATGGATTCAAGGAAAGAATCATGGTCGGCAGTCCAGATGTTTTTGGGTTCGCCGGCGCCGTGGATATATGCTTTTCCGAAAGAGGAGGCAACGCCGATGGAAAGCTGTTTAAGTGCGCCGCCGTAACCGCCCATGGGATGACCTTTGAAATGGGAAAGGACAAGAAGGGAATCATAGTTCACAATGTTTTTGCCGACAAAATTCTTTTTGATGACTTTTCCTTCGGGAATCTGAAGTTCAAGATCCGGGCCTTCGGCATCGAGGAGATCCACCGGGAAATATTTGTTCCAGCCGTGTTCATCAAGGGTTTTAAGATGTTTTTCGGTGGTGTTGCGGGTGCCTTCATAAGCGGTGTTGCATTCGGTAACAACTCCGCCGACTTTGTCTATAAGTTCTTTCCAGAATTCCGGATGAAGGAAGTTCTGGTTGCCGGTTTCGCCGGAATGGACTTTAACGGCAACTTTTCCGGGAAGTTCCGGAGAAAGAGCTTCATAAACTTTCATAAGACCTTCGGGACTTATATCGCGGGTAAAATAAACTTTTGCTTTTTCCATAAAAATACCTCAAAATATAATAGCAGCAGATTATTCAGCGATTTCTGCTTCGGGAGCGTTTTTGCGAACAGATTCGATTCCGTTTTCGCAGGAAGCTTTTGCTTTGTATCCTTCGGAAGAAAGAATGATTTCGCCGTTGCGTGCTTTAAGACGGAAACGGAATTCACCTGCTTTGTCGGTATAGATTTCAAATTTGGGGCATGCTGCGGCTTCGATAGGCTCAACTGTCTGGTCTTCAATGTTTGCGGCTTCTGCATTTTTCTTTACGGATTCAATGCCTTTGAGGCATGCTTCTTTTCCGGAATAAACTTCGGAAACGCCAATGATCTGGCCGTTGGAAGCAAGAAGATCAAATTTAACGCCGGAAGCGGTTTCTTTAACTGCAAATTTTCCCATAATTTCTTTCTCCTTTCGTGATAAAAAACGATATTTAGGTTTGAATTTATACTATCATTTTTAATTTGTTTTTTCAACATAAAAACAAAATGAGCACGGAAAATTTTCCGTGCTCATAATTATTATTCAATTGTTTTTGCGGCTTCTTCAAGATACTTTCTGATTTCGATATGCTGAGGACATGCTTTTTCACATTTTCCGCATTTGATGCAGTTGGAAGCGGCTTTTTCACCGAAAGGAGGAATCCAGGTGTGTTCCTTATCGTAACGACGGATTTCGTTGAGGATTCCGAAAATTCTCGGAATTGCAATGTCCTTGGGGCAAACTTCGGTGCAGTATTTGCAGGAAGTGCAGGGAATCTGCGGAACGGAATTTACGATTTCAACAACTTTATCGAGAAGAGCAAATTCTTCTTCGTTAAGGGGCTGGAAATTCTTCATAAAGCTGATGTTTTCCTCAAGCTGGGAAAGACTGCTCATTCCGGAAAGGACCATGAAAATTCCTTCGTGGGAAGCGGCATAGCGTACAGCATATTCGGCACAGCTTTTTCCGGTTGATTCAAGAAGATTTTTAGCTTCTTCAGGAAGAGCAACAAGGCTTCCGCCACGGACGGGTTCCATTACGACAACATCTTTTCCGAATTTGCGGCAGACTTCAAGGCATTTTTTGGCCTGAACTTCTTCGTCGTTGTAGTCGGCATAGTTGAACTGGAGCTGAACGAATTCGACCATGGGTTTTTCGGTAAGGATCTTTTCGAGGAATTCAGCGGAATCGTGGAAAGAGAAACCGAGATGTCTGATTTTTCCTTCTGCTTTGAGTTCTGCACCGATTTCATAGGCGCGGCAGTCGCAATATTTCTGATAGTTGTTTCTGCTCTGGGCGTGCATAAGGAAATAATCAAAATATTCAACGCCGCAGGCTTCGAGCATTTCATCAAAAACCGGACGAATCTCTTCTTCGCTGTTAAAAGAGTTGGGGCTGAGTTTATCTGCAAGAACAAAACTTTCTCTCGGATAGCGTTTTACAAGAGCTTCGCGGATTGCAGTTTCGCTTTTTCCTTTGATATAAGGATGAGCGGTATCAAAATATGTAAAGCCTTCTTCCATAAAGCGGTCAACCATTTTTTTGACCTGTTCAATATCAACTTCCTCGCCGTTCATGGGAAGGCGCATAAGTCCGAAACCAAAATTTTTCATTTTATTTCCTCTTTTCTCCGGGGATATTTCAAATATATAATATTACATTCGTGCTCCAAGGTCAAGATGATAAAATTATTATAAACAGGAATAAAACAGGTGTTGAATATCATTGAATGATTTGGTATAATAAATTGTTAAATTAAGGAGGCGACAGAATGAAAGCAAAACTTATAGTTGCCGTTGCCGCAATTATGATGATAGCATCGGTCGGAGCAATTGCCGCCTTTGCTTTTTCCGCAAAAGCGGAAACACCGAAGGAAGAACAGAACATCGGAGAAATCCGCGAAGAAAATGTTCCCGAAAGCGAAGAACTTTCTGCAGAAAATGAAGAAAAAGCAGAGGGAGAAGGTCTCTCCGGAACAACTTGCGAACCCCAAAGGGAATATTCCTATCTCCGTGGTACCATGTATAAAAATCTTTATGAAGCCAGATATTCAAACCTTGTTGAAACAACAAAGGAAAAGGAACCTGTTAAGGAAGAAAGTCAGGGCAATTCCGGCGGCGGTTATAGTCAGGTTGGAGTAGGTTCTGCTGCAAACCCCGGATATTCCGGTCAGGTCGGAAAATATTCCATGAGCGACAAAACTGTTGCTGCGCATCTTTCGGTTCAGGGAACCAATGTTCAGAACAGACCTGTTTGGCAGGCTACAGGAAACACTAACTACTACACAAACGGAAGTGTTACCTGGGCAGCGGGAACAGCGCATCTCAGAAGCGGTGAGCTTTCTCAGAACACTGTTATTTACGGACACAACTGGGGAAACTGCTTTGTTCCTTTCAAGAGAACCGGTCCGGAATTCGAATCCCTTATGGCATATACTTATTCCGATTTCGTTTCGCAGAATCAGTATATTTATCTTACAACCAACAGCGGAGTGCATACTTTCAAAGTCTTTGCGGTTTGCTTTACCAAAGATCTCGGTTTCTATATCAACTGCAATAATATAAATGTTGCTTCCATTGCCGAAAGGGCAAAAAACATGAGCCTTTTCAATTTCGGAGTAAGCGTTGGACCCAGCGATAAGATCATAACCCTTTCGACCTGCACCCGTTATTTCAGCGGCCTTGGCGCAAACCAGAGATTCATCATAATGGGAAAACTGGTAAGTTCCGAATAAATTTTATAAAAACTATGGACAGAAGAAAAATTCTGTGCTATAATAATTTCCGCTGATGATTCAGCGGAAATATCCGGGGGCGTAGCTCACTTGGGAGAGCGCTTGAATGGCATTCAAGAGGTAGAGAGTTCGATCCTCTTCGTCTCCACCACTGCTATTCACATCAAGAGTGAATTTAGCAAAAGAAGCACCTAGCCAACATTTAGTGGCTAGGTGCTTTATTTTTTCGTTATACCGACGATAACCATAAACGACTAAAATAGCTGATTTTTCTAAAATGAGCACGGGGCTTTCGCCAAGGCGATAGTCGGCGAACGGCTTGAGCATCGGGAATACCGACTGAAACCAATTCGTGAGCATGGACGGTACAGGGGTTGGGGGTATCCGGAGCATATACTGCATGATATGTTTTGTCGGTACTATGGTACAGGGCTACACCTAACTCACGACACGATAAAAAACAATGGCTTTACTGGAAGATTGAGCACAGTTGTAAATTTACAGCTGTGCTTATTTTATTGCAAGATTTTTGAGAGTGAATAACCCCTGTACTGATGTGACAGCATAAGTGTTTCAAAAAGCACATTAATTAGAGAGAAAAGGAACATATCCTATCGGTAAATTAAAAAATAATAGAAAAAAAGAAAGTTCCCGACCGAAGCCGGGAACTTTCTTTTTGTGGATTGGGGGTATTATTAAAGAACGCTGAAATAAATCAGATACCACCGGTAACGCCCCAGATTTCGCCGGTTACATAAGCAGCGTCATCGGAAGCAAGGAATACAACAGCTTTTGCGATTTCTTCTGCTTCGCCCATTCTGCCAAGCGGAATAATTGCTTTAAGAGCGTTAACATATTCTTCACCAACCTGAGAAAGCATGGTGGTGCGGGTAAGACCGGGGCAGATTGCGTTTACGCGGATATTGTATGCGCCGTATGCAAGTGCCATGTCTTTGGTGAGCATGTTAAGGCCTGCTTTTGCTGCACAGTAAACGGGAGTTTCGGGAGAGGGAGTTCTGCCTGCTGCGGAAGAGATGTTGATGATAACACCGTTTTTGTCTTTCATCATTGCGGGAAGAACTGCTTTGGAAGCAACGTAAGGTGCTTTAAGGTTGATGTCAAGGCATTTGTACCACTGATCTTCGGTTACTTCGTGGATAAAAGCTTTAAGGTCATAGCCTACGTTGTTAACGAGAACGTCGATTTTGCCGAGTTTTTCAGCAGCATCGTTAAGAGCGTTTACAAGAGCTTCGGTATCGGTTACGTCAACGATGTAATAAAGAACTTCGCCGCCGAGTTCTTTTGCAAGTTCAACGGTTTCTTTTGCCCATTCTTCTTTGAGTTCTGCAAAAGCAACTTTTGCTCCTTCTTTTACTGCTTCGAGAACGGTTGCTCTGCCCATGCCGTTACCGCCGCCGGTAATAAATACAACTTTGTTTTCAAGTTTCATTTTTTCTACCTCCAAAATTAATTTATGGTCTGTTACCACTGTTAACAATTCTACAGTTTTTGCTTTATAATCGACATAAACAAAGAAATGTCTCTGTCTCTCAAGGAGACAAACATGTTATAATGTATCCGTGAAGAACAAAACGGAGATGATTGTATGATTAAAGTCGATATGAAAAAGCTTCTTGCGGATTCGATTGTGGATCTTGCGAAAACGAGAAGCCTTGAAAAATTAACAGTAAAAGATATTACAGATAATTGCGGAGCGGGACGCCAGACATTCTATCATCATTTCCACGACAAAGAAGAACTTATAGGATATGTATATACAAGTGCAGCAAACGAATGTCTCAAACTTTTTGAAGAAAATTATACATATAAAGAATGTATAAAACTTATTCTTGATACTTGCGCCGAAAAAAGAATTTTCTATATAAAAGCATATCGCATTATCGGACAAAATTCTCCGATGGAGATTATTTTTGAACATGCTATGGAATATTATCTGGGGCTTGTTAAGAGAAAAAGCGGTCAGAATACCTTTGATAACAGAACAGAAATGGCTATAAGATTTAATTGCTATGGTGCCCTTTATTGTGTCGAGGATTGGATAAAGCAAGGCATGCTTTGTTCTTCCGAAGAAATGGCAGATATTATAATTGAAAACATGCCGGAAAGATTGAAAAAATATTTGTAACCGTGATAAATTTTGAAATTGAACACGCCATTTCGCATCTCTTCTGGAATGAGTTACAAAGAGGTTGAGGCAATTACGGGCATTTCAAAAAGTACAATGGTTAGGGAAAAGAAAAGAGCTTGAGCACGGATACTCAAGCTCTTTTTGTTTGCGTTATTTTAATTTTCCGTCATAAAGTTCGGTCAATGTTTCGGGCATTGCTCCTGCAATCAGTTTTGAAACGTTTTTATAGGAGGCGTCCTTGTGCTTTTCAAAATAATATTTGAAATAGTCAATGCCGCCGCGAAGGTAAATGTACATTTCAGCTTCCGCCTGTTCGGAAAGTTTGCCTTCGGGCTGACCTTTGGAAAGTTCTTCGTAATAAAAATTATAAAGTGTATCAAATACTATTTCGGAATATTCAAGAGGAGCTTTTCCCAATATTTTTTCAAAAGTGATGTGATATTCAACGGCGTCGTTTATGGCTTTTTCAATTATTTCCTGCCAGGAACCTTCGCCAAGATGGCTTCGGATTCTTTCCGTAAGATTCTGTCGGTACATCCATTTGAACAGATCATATTTGTCTTCAAAATGGTAATAAAAAGTTTCTCTGGCAATATGTACTTTTTTGCAGATATCAATTACGGTTATTTTATCGGGGCGCTTTTCGTTTGTCAGTTCAAGAAAGCCGTTTACGATATCTTCTTTTGTTCCTGCCAAAAAAGCACCTCCTTTGTTAAAATTCACACATTCGGATTCAAATGTAAGTGTAACTTAACTTTTGAATCTTTTATAATTATTTTATCAGATAAAACTTCTGGTGTACAGAGCTTTCGTCAAAACGAAAGTATTTTTTATGTCTGCCGATGTTAATCGGATAACAAAAGACGCAAAAATGTATTAAAAAAGTTTTATCATGCAAGATAATAAATAGGGGGAAATATTATGAACAAAAAGTATGAAAAAATCTTTGAGCGCATCAACATCAACGGTATGGACCTTAAAAACCGTATCGCTATGGCTCCGATGGGAACCTTTACCGAAAACGAAGACGGTACCATGAGCGAAAAAGCTCTCCGTTATTACGAAGAACGCGCAAAAGGCGGCGCAGGCCTTATCATTTCCGAAATCCAGTGGGTTTCCAACAAAAACGAAGCATGGCTTGCTCCTCAGGTTGCCGCAGATACAAGCCTCCAGACAAAAAGCTGGTATCAGCTTGCAGAAAGAGTTCACGCACACGGCGCAAAACTCTGCATCCAGCTCAGCCTCGGTCTTGGCAAAAACGCATTTATCTATGATGACACTCTCAGCGAAATCAAATCCGTTTCCGACGTTCCTATGTTCTACAGACCCGACAAAAAATGCACTCCCATGACCCGTGAGGAAATCAAGGAAGCTGTTGCATGCTTCGGCCGTGCTGCAAAACGCGTTGTTTATGCAGAAGCAGACGCAATCGAAATCCATGCACATGTCGGTTATCTTATGGACCAGTTTATGAGCAGCCAGTGGAACACCCGTACCGATGAATACGGCGGCTCTTTTGAAAACCGCATGCGCTTCATCACCGAAGTTTATGAAGCAATGCGTAAAGAAGTTGGCCCCAACTTCCCGATTTTTGTGCGTATGGCTCTTGACCACCAGTATGAAGGCGGCCGTACCGCAGAAGAAGGCATCAAAATTGCAAAATATCTTGAATCCATCGGCGTTGATGCTCTTGATATCGACCTCGGTGCTTATGAACACAGAAAATGGATTTTCCCGACTCATTTTGCAGGTGTAGGTTCTATGGTTGAAGCCGCTGCAGCTGTTAAAAGAGAAGTTAAAATCCCCGTACTTAACGCAGGCAACCACACTCCCGACAGCGCCGCAGAAGCTCTTGAACAGGGCAAAGCAGACGTAATCCTCATGGGACGTCCTCTTATCGCAGACCCCGAAATTCCCAACAAAATCTTTGAAGACAGACTCGAAGATATCCGTCCCTGCCTTTTCTGCAACCAGTGTTCCGGACGCAGCTGGAACGGTCTTTATGTTCGTTGCGCAACCAATGCACAGGCAACCGCAGAGGGACTGTTCGACCTTGTTAAAACCAGCAATCCCAAAAACGTTGTTGTTGTCGGCGGCGGCCCCGGCGGTATGGAAGCAGCAAGAGTTGCAGCGGCACAGGGCCATAACGTAACTCTTTACGAAAAAGCATCCGTTCTCGGCGGTCAGCTTATTCCCGCCGCAGCTCCTTCCTTCAAATTCAGAATCGGAGCATTTATGAACTATCAGATCACCCAGCTTGCAAAGAACAACGTAAAAGTAGTTCTCAACACCTGCATTGATGAAAACTCTCCCGAACTTGAAAACGCAGATGCAATCATCGTTGCAACCGGTGCTTCTCCTTTCATGCCGCCCATCAAAGGAATTGACGGTGCAAATGTTATCGAAGTTACCGAATCTCACGCACGTCCGGAACTCGTTAAAGGCAACAAAATCGTTATTGCAGGAGGCGGTCTTTCCGGCTGTGATGCAGGTATTGAACTTGCAATGGAAGGCAAAGATGTAACCGTTGTTGAAATGCAGAAAGTTATCGCTCCCGACGTTACCAAAATCGATAACAGAAACTGGCTTCTTGATGCAATGGAACAGCACAATGTCACCGCAATGCCCGGCCACAAAATTTCCGAAATCACCGAAAAAGGCGTTTATGCTGTTGACGCAGAAGGAAACACCAAGTTCATCGAAGCAGATACCGTTATTTCCGCATTCGGCATGAAACCCAATTCCGACGTTGCAGAAAGAATCTGCAAAAAATACAACTCCATTGTATCCGTTGTCGGTGACTGCAAAAAAATCACTGCAATCGAAGGCGCAGTTCGCGGCGGTTTCTTCGCAGCATGGGCTATTAAATAAAACACCCCCATTTCATAATAAATCCCTTAATGGACAAAAGCCACAAAGCAAAGGCGGCAGCACAAAAAGTGCTGCCGTTTTTGCGTACTCTTTATATAAATGAAAATCATTAAACATTGACGGTAATTCTTTTTTGCGTTAAAATACAGCAGAAAGGCGGTGTTGATTTGACTGCTTCTAAATATAAAACCTCTCCAAGGACAAAAAAACTTCTGGCAAACGCAATTATGGAACTTGCGGAAACAATGCCTGTTTCAAAAATCAAAATAACGGATATCTGCGAAAAAGCAGAACTTAACCGCCAGAGCTTTTATTATCATTTCAGGGATAAATATGATTTGGTCGCATGGATATTTTTTTGTGAATTTGAAGCTGATGCAGGAAAATTCGACAAGATAAACGGGGAAGAAATGATAATATCCCTTACATGCAAACTTGAAAAAAACAGAAGTTTTTATAGAAACGCATTTTTAGATGACAACCAGAACAACCTTCCGGATTATATGCTGAATCTTTACATCAATATGGAACTTGATGCACTGAAAAAATATTACGGTACGGAAGAACTTGATGACGACCTTGTTTACGACACAAAAAGTTATTCCTATGGCTGTATTCTTCATACAAAAGAATGGCTGACCGGAAAAGACAAAATGTCCGCTGAAACTTTTGCAAAAAGAATGTATCGTGATATGCCGGAAGAACTTAAGAAAGCATTTGCCGCGATGAAATAATAAAAGCCGCTTAAAAGCGGCTTTTTTGTTTATAAAAAAACACACAGATTATCATACAAAAAATAAAATATGTCAAAAATTATGACATATTTTCCGATTGTAAATTGAATAAACCAGGCAAGAATAATATGATTTAATTAAATTATTAACGGATTGGAGAGAATATATAATGGCAACTGATTTTAAAAGTGTTGAAGGTAAAGTCGCAATCGTAACCGGTGCCGCAAGCGGAATCGGACGTGCAATTGCAAAAATTTATGCAGCAAACGGAATGAAAGTTGTTGTCGCGGATATCCAGGATGAACTCGGCGCAAAAGTTGTTGAGGATATCAAAAACGCAGGCGGCGAAGCAATTTATTGCCATACCAATGTTGCAGATGAAGAAAACGTAATCAAAACCATTGAAACTGCAAAAGAAACTTACGGCAAACTCCATGTTATGGTAAACAATGCCGGCGTTGGTGCGCTTATGCACCCGATTCATGAATATGATGCTGCCGACTACAAACGCGTTACCGATATTAACTATCTCGGAACCTATTACGGAGTAAAATATGCAGCAAAAGCAATGATCGAAACTGATTCGTATGAATGTTCAATCATCAATATTTCTTCCGGCGACGGTGTTCACGGAACCGCAAACTTCTCCGCATATTCCGTTTCCAAAGCGGCAGTAAACCAGCTTTCCCGCATTGCAGGTCTTGACTATGCAAAACACGACATCACCGTAAACTCCATCTGCCCCGGTGTTATTTTTACCGAAATTTATGCAACTATGGCACCGGAACAGCTTGAAATCAGCAAAAACATGATTCCAATCGGCCGTTTCGGAAAACCGGAAGAAATCGGATATATGGCACTTTTCCTTGCTTCCGATATGGCAAGATTTATCACCGGTGCGGTTCTTTCTGTTGATGCAGGCGCAAGTGCAGGTAACTTCCTTGAAATTCCGTGGAATACTCCTGACCCTCGCGAAATTGTTATCGAATAAAAGCTAATCCATACATTGACAAAATACCCCCAAAACAAAAACGGCGTCTGCTTACATTGGCAGACGTCGTTTTTGCTTTGGGTACCTATGGGCGCTATAGACTTCATCTATCTTTTTTTCGACTCAAGTCTAGTATAGATTTTCACCAAACACACAATAGGGCGAAAAACAATTAATTTACTGGAAGATTGAGCACAGCTGTAAATTTGCAGCTGTGCTTATTTTATTGTAAGTTTTTTTAGAGTGGGTAACCCCTGTACTGAAGGGACGGATTATAGCAAAAACTCTGAAAATTAAATTATACGCAAAAAGCGACGCCTGAAAAAGAGCGTCGCTTTTGCTTTTGGGGGTATTTGTGGATTAGAAAAGGGGTTATTGTCCTTTTGATTACTGAATGGTCCAGCCACCGTCAACGATGATTTCGGTACCGGTTACGAATTCGTTTTCAATTGCATAGATGATTGCGTGAGCAAGTTCTTCGGGAGTGCCAAGGCGTCCTGCGGGTGCACCGGATTCCATCCATGCGATAGCGTCGTTGCCGAGAGCTTCTTCGTTAACAAGACCGGTTCTTACGTTGCCGGGATGAATGGTGTTTACTCTGATGCCCTGTTTTCCATAGAAAATGGAAAGGGATTTGGAAAGACCTCTGAGTGCGAATTTGGTCATGCTGTAGAAAGGAGCAAGAGCGCTGCCGATGATACCCATCATGGAAGATACGTTTACGATTGCACCGGG
>JAZUAX010000034.1:0-4624 GCA_045638185.1 Oscillospiraceae bacterium
AAACTCGGTTACGACAACGTTCCTGTTTGCATTGCAAAAACCCAGTACACCTTCTCCGATGACCCCACCAAACTCCGTGCTCCGGAAGCGTTTAAAGTAACCATCAAAAACGTTAAAATCTCTGCAGGCGCAGGCTTCATCGTTGTTCTCACCGGTGATATCCTCACCATGCCCGGTCTTCCCAAAGTTCCCGCAGCAGAGAGAATCGACGTTGACGAAAACGGCAAAATCACCGGTCTCTTCTAATTGGAGCGCATAATATGAAACTTATTATTGCATCCAACAACGCCCATAAACTTGTTGAAATGAAAGCGATACTCGGCGAATATTTTGACGAGATCCTTTCTCTTAAAGAAGCGGGCATTGACCACGAAACAATCGAGGACGGAAATTCCTTCCTTGAAAATGCCGAGAAAAAAGCAAGGGAAATTGCCGAAATTTCCGGCTGCTGCGCAATCGCTGACGACAGCGGAATCTGCGCAGATGCTCTTGGCGGAGCACCGGGAATTTATTCCGCAAGATTTTGCGGACACCACGGCGACGATGAAGCAAACAACCAGCTCCTTCTTGAAAAACTTCGCGATAAGGAGAACAAAAAAGCCCATTACACCTGTGCGATAGTTCTTGTTTATCCGGACGGAAGCGCCCTTTCCGCCGAAGGTTATCTCCATGGAGAAATAACCGAAAACCGCGCCGGAACAAACGGCTTTGGCTATGACCCTTATTTCTATCTTCCGGAATACGGCTGCACCACCGCAGAACTTGATCCGGAAATCAAAAATAAGATAAGCCACCGCGGAAATGCTATCCGCGCCCTTGTTGAAAAACTTAAAAATCAATAATAAAAAAACTCCTGCGAAAGCGGGAGCTTTTTTTATTTGATAAGTTTTTTATAATCTGTTATAATCAAAGCAGATTATTTAAAAAGGTGGTCTCCCTTTTGTCAGAAAATCTTTTGCTTTTTCTTGAAATCATCGGAACAATCGCTTTCGCCGCTTCCGGCGCTATGGTCGGCCTTTCAAAGAAAATGGATATCTTCGGTGTAACCGTTCTCGGAATTGTGACTTCCGTAGGCGGAGGCGTTATAAGAGATATCGTTCTAGGTCTGACTCCTCCGGCAACTTTCCAGAATCCTATTTATGCACTCGTTGCAATTTTTGTCTCTGTAATTATTTTTATTCCGTCGGTTCGCCGTTTTCTTTTCAGAAAACAGAGCATTTATGAAAAAACAATGCTCCTGATGGATTCTCTCGGCCTCGGAATTTTTACCGCTGTGGGAATTGAAATCGCCTGGCTTTCCGGCCAAAAAAGCGTTTTTCTCCTTGTTTTTGTCGGTATGATAACCGGAATTGGCGGCGGAGTTCTGCGCGACGTTCTTTCCGGAAACACTCCATATATATTTGTAAAACACTTTTATGCAAGCGCTTCGCTGATCGGAGCTTTGGTATCTATTGTTCTGTGGGAACAAATCGGACAATCTTCCGCAGTTTTCGGCTGTGCATTTGTTGTAACAACTCTCAGGCTTCTTGCAGCAAAATTCCGCTGGAGCCTTCCCAAAGCAAAAGAAGATTTTTGATTAAAATAAAAGCGGCATACAAATGTATGCCGCTTTACTGCATTTTTCTGAGATATGCTGTGCCGCTGTTTTTATCAAAACCCTCTGTTCCAATATCGTCCGGCATCCATGTGGGCGAAATCCTTTCGCCTTTTTGGGCCGCTTCGGAACGGAATTCCTTCTGGCTCGGCGCAATTTTTTTGCGGTAATATTCAAAATCTTTCTCGTTCATTTTCATCCTCCGCTTTTCAAAAAGCCGTGCTCATTTTTGAGCACGGCTTTTTTCAGTTTTCATCCGGCGAAAAAGTCGAATTATTTCCGGAAAGTTCCGCCTGATAACCGAACCCCCATTTAGGATCGATTTTCGCGCTGTTTCCTTCGGAAATATTATCTCTCAAAGGTGGCGCAGCCATTTCCACATAGGGGCGCAAAGTTTCCCAATCGTTAACTTTTCTTCCGTGATGAGGTATCGGTGTCTTTTGTTTTTTCGGACTCATTTTTATCACCTCGGAATTATTTTTTCTTCCGAAGCAAAATTTATTCAGTTTAGAAGATCCCTTTTGTTTCCGCTGTTTCTGACTTTTTTTACAATTCTGGGTTTTGCAACAGGTTTTTCTTCAGGTTTTTCCTGAAAAATCTCTTCGTTTTTTTCAAAAATAAATTCTTCTCCGAAAGCTTCAACAATATTCCTTGCAATATTTTCCGCAATTTTTTCGCGGTTTTCAAGATAATTTTTAAAATCATCCGGATTGGTTAAAAAACAGATTTCCAGAAGATCCGCAGAAATCCCGTTTTCCCAACAGGTACGGATAAAACCAAAATAATCCTTTTCGGAAGAAACCGCATCAAAACGCCTTGTTTCAACATTAAGTTTTTTATCGAAAATTCTGTTTTTATCGTAATAATTGCTGCTTCTTGCAAAAGGTTTTCTTATGCTGAAATTTTCTCCGAAAGTTTTATAAAATCCGGCTTCGATCCCCGCAAGTTTTTCCTCATGGGGAACAAAAACTTCCGCACCGTTTGCGCTTTCTTTCCCGAAGCCGTTAAAATGGATTGAAAGGGCAAAATCACAATTTCTTTCCGCACAGATTTTTGCTCTTTCGCTCACATTTCCCGGGTTTTCATCGGTTCGCCTTGTCATAACCACCCCGAAACCGTTTTTGATAAGATGGTTTTCTATCAAAAGCGCCTGCTCAAGAGCAAAATCCTTTTCAAAAAGCCCATCATTGACCGAATTTACAGAATATGTTCCGGAAGAGCTTCCGCCGTGGCCTGCATCAATTCCGATTATTGCTTTCATTTTTCCTCACCGTCTTTTCGCGGCGCGTTATAAGTCATCGCCAAAGCCGAATCGCAGATTCCTGCGGTAGTGGGGTCAACAAGCACCCCAAGAGTTGTAAGCATAGTGATAACTGCGCCTGCGAGATTAAGTACCATGTTTTCGGTAAGCGCCGGGACCATCCCGAATGCACCGAGAACACAATAAACAAAGCTAACCGCCGCCGGAATTACAGTTGTCCAAAAAACAGGATTTTTAATCCTTGCTTTCCAGTTGATGTTTTTAATAATATTCATAATTTTTTCCTCCTTAAAGTCCAATCTGCGCCAGCATCCAGGCAACCACCGCGGCTGTTATAAGGCCAAGCACCTTTTCCGCCATGGAATCCCATCTTTTTGCCGGCTTTTCTTTAATTTGTTTTACGTCGTCTTTCATTTCCGCAAGGTCATCGCGCATATTTTTCTGTTCAACAACCATCTGGCTTACCGCCTGAGTAAGACTTCGCAATTCCTTCTGTTCTTCTTCAAGATTATCGATCCTTCTCTTGTTTGATTTTGCAAGGTCAAGAATAAGCTGGTGTTCCCTTGCAATTTCTTCGTTATCCATTCCTTTCTCCTTTCAATTATATTTCTGCACATTTTGTGTTGTTTGTAAGTTGGATAAAAGGTTATTATTTTTTAAAAAGGGCAAATTGCGATTTTTAACACATGACACGTTTTGTGTCATCACATTTCAAAGAAAAAGGTGCAGAGATTGCATCTTTAATCATACCACACGAAAGAAATCTTCGGTTTTTTTCGTCTTCCCATTCTGCCCAACAAAAATAATCATGCCACCTTTCAGGGTCATCCTGATTCTTCATGTATTCTCTTTCAAAATCTTTCTTCATCGGCGGCGGAATAATCCGCCTCCTTTTCATTTTTTCAAAGAGCAAATTGCGATTTTTAATGTATGACACGTTTTGTGTTAAAAATCAAACCAAACCATTAGTCAAGTTTTTCAATTTTTTCTATTTCATTTTGAAAAATTCCCCAAATACCATCGTTACAATAAATATTTATACAGTCCTCCTCGTAAGCATCATCTTCTTCCTTGTCTTCTATATCAGAAATGAAGCCAACATACTCTTCTCCATCTTTCGTTGTTATTCTTATTTTTCCTTTATAATTTATAAAATCCCATACACTAATCATTTATCTAATTCTCCTTTCGGTTCTACCGGAACAATATGCGCACCATTTTTGCTATAATGTATAGCAAACCGCTTCGTTTCATAGTATCTCCCGTTACTATAATATCTACCTACAACGAAATCTGCTTCTGCATACTCAACATTTACACTCGCATTATTTTTAACTTTCTTTGGTTCGCCTTTTCCCGAAAAATCATCTATCAGTTTTTGTGCTTTGGAATTATTTATTGTTAAAATATTTTGAACTGTATGTCCTTTTGCATTTCGTCCTTCCTTGTATGTTTTAAATTCATTCGTTCCTTCAATATGTTTGTTCTGTTTGCCACTATTTATTTTTGTGGAAATTTCACCTTTTTCAATCCTTTCTGTTATTGTACTCTTTTTCGGAACATCTGGCAAGACATCATCTGTTTTCGTGACAAGTCTGCTTTTGCTTTTAGGAAGCAAGTCATTTTTTCCGATATAATCCTCTGCCTTATTCGAAAGAATCATCATCGGGATTTTTGATGAAGATATTCTTGTTGCTTCTTCAATGCCATAACCACGCTCCCGAAGATTTCGATATTCGCTGAATCCTTCGCTTAATCCCTGAATATAA
>JAZUAX010000035.1:0-2328 GCA_045638185.1 Oscillospiraceae bacterium
GTTAAGCTATCGCATTCCTGGAATGCCTGATCGCCGATAGAAGTGACACTTTCGGGAATGACAATACTCGTTAAGTTATGGCACATATTGACCCCTCCTGAGCCGATAGACGTTACCGCCTTCCCTTTATAAGTGCTTGGAATAACAACCTGAGTGGCATTACCAAAACAATTATTAACCTCATACGTGCCATTTTCAAGCAAAGTGTATTCGAGCACCTGCATCTTAAGGTTGCAAGCCGCCAAGCCAAGCGAGCCGCCAAGCACGCTTAAAGTTGCCAACAAACCTACTACAATTTTTTTCGTTTTTTTCATAATCTTGCTCCATTTATGGGTTTTTCTTTTTCCGTTGTCCTTCATAATTGCTTCGTCGGACTTCCTTTTAACAAAATGCTTGCATCATCTTTCACGTCGTTTCGTTTTTCTTTGCTTGCATTTCTAATTCTTTACGCAATTTTTCTTCTTCAAATGCCTTTTTTCTCTATTCTTCCTCTTTTTTCCGTTTGTGGCGTACATATTCCGCTCGTTGCGAAGCGCTCCGTTTTTGAACCTCTTCTAATCTTGCTTTCTCGCTTTTATATTCCAACACACTCGCCTGCACTATTTCGTCTGTATACGTAAAAAATATTCCGTTCATAATAAGACAAACGCCGTTTGAAATAAAAAACGCACCCATAGCAGACAGCCCTTCTATCAATAAATTTCCCCAGGCCATCACACCACCGCCCAGCAAAACGAAAAGCACGCCAAGAAGATAAAAATGGAAAGAAGGAACCGTTATCGTTCGCTGAAAATATCCGTTGTTTCTTGTATGTACTTCTGCCATCTCCTTCATATAATGGTTGATTTGGTCATACGTATCTACGCACTTGGAACATAATATGGTAAGCAAAATCTCGACAAGAATAGGTAAAACAAGCAAAAAAATTGCACCTGTTATCCAATCCCCCGCCCGTAAAGAAAAGAACAACGAACCCGTGCCAATTCCAATTCCCTCAACATTTACGCCAGGCGCAATTATATTAACATACATTAATATAACAACGGAAGCAATTAGCAAAATTAAAAAAATAAAAATGATGATCCAGCGGATAATTCGAAAAGCTTTTGCCCAAAAGTTCGATAACGAGCCAAGTCGCGTCATTTTTGAACAAAATGTATGTTCATTTTTATTGAAATATAACCGTATGGCCGCTATCATTGCCCGCAACGGCGCAAAAACAAATACGGTGTAAATAAGCAACCATATAATGCCTAAAACTGAAACGCTTTTTGTAAGAATCATGAAGGAAATCGTCGCTTTGGCTTCTATTAATACTACGGAAAGGTGTGCCAACGCAACGAATATCAACGTGATCATATACGCCAAAAACTGCTTGCTTTTAAACACCGACATTATCACGTCTCGATGCTTTTTTTGCGCTTTATCCGTTATTACCTGTTGGCGATTGACCGCATCCATTGCTTGGCAATGCGGACATACAAGCGTTCCTTCTTTTATTTCTTTATTGCAAGTGCCACATAACATAAAATCCTTCCTCCTATATGTTATAAGTAGATCTATTATATCAGGTCTTTTGACCTAAGTCAAGACTTTTGACCTGATTTTTATTATAATTTTTATATGGAATACGTCGAAATTATTCAACAAATTATGGCTGAGCGCAATCTCAGTCAACAAAAATTCGCTGATATTTTAGGTGTTAATCAAACAACGGTCAGTCAGTGGCTTTTGGGAAAGAAGAAGCCGAATTACGAAAGTATACTGGCATTTTACGAAAAATTCGATATAGAGCCAAACGTTTTATTTGGAATAAAATAACTAAAAAAGCTTTATGCATAAAGCCAAAAACGTTTCCCAAAAAATTTTTTTAATTTTTTTGAAAAACTGCGTAAAAATGCTTGCGTTTCTTTTTTAGATGTGGTATAGTATATAAGCTTTCGTCGGAAGTTTAGCTCAGCTGGGAGAGCATCTGCCTTACAAGCAGAGGGTCATAGGTTCGAACCCTATAACTTCCACCAAAAGAAAACAGTGCGGATTATGTATGCGGGAATAGCTCAGTGGTAGAGCGTCACCTTGCCAAGGTGAATGTCGCGGGTTCGAATCTCGTTTCCCGCTCCAAAATATCTGCACTGTTTTTTCTTTCAATTTTTACCGTCAGGCAAAAACGGCGCTATAGCCAAGTGGTAAGGCCAAGGTCTGCAAAACCTTTATCCCCCGGTTCAAATCCGGGTGGCGCCTCCAAAAAACTCTGCACCGTTACTCGCGTGCAGAGTTTTTTAAAAAATTTTCATTTCGCTCGTGTGGTGGAATAGGCAGACGCAAGGG
>JAZUAX010000036.1:0-27118 GCA_045638185.1 Oscillospiraceae bacterium
AAGAGATTCGAACTCTTGAGAGGCTTCTGACCCCTACACGATTTCCAGTCGTGCGCCCTCGACCATCTAGGCGACATCTCCAAATGCTCAAGAAAACTTGCTGTTTATCACAGCGCTTGATTATTATACTAAAAACAAAAACAAAAATCAAGTGTTTTTTCAAAATTTTTTATATTTTTTTAAAGATATTTGCGTCTAACGTAATTTTATGATATGATTATTGCATATTAAATATTTATTTATTCAAGGAGGCGATTCATGGTGACCGAAATTCTTGCCCCGGTTGGCGGAAAAGAACAACTTATTGCCGCTGTGCGTTCCGGCGCGGATGCGGTTTATCTCGGCGCAAAGAATTTTAACGCAAGGCGAAACGCTTCCAATTTTGAAGATGTCGAACTTCGGGAAATAGTTTCCTATTGCCATTCAAGAAATGTTAAAGTCCATGTTGTTTTAAACACTCTTGTTATGGATTCGGAAATTCCCGCGCTTATTGAAGAAATAAAAAACGTTGCATCCGCCGGAGCAGATGCTGTAATTATTCAGGATCTTGCGGTTGCAAAGCTTGTCCGTGAGATCTGCCCCTCTCTTGAAATGCACGCTTCCACCCAGATGACGATTCATGATCTTTCCGGTGCGCTTGAAGCACAGCATCTTGGTTTTAAAAGGGCCGTTCTTTCCCGCGAACTTTCTCTTGAAGAAATAAGATATATTTCAGAACACACAGATATCGAACTTGAAGCTTTTGTTCACGGTGCGCTTTGTATGTGCATGTCCGGATGCTGCTATCTTTCTTCTGTCCTCGGCGGAAGAAGCGGAAACCGCGGACTTTGCGCCCAGCCCTGCCGTCTTGATTTCAGATTTGGTGAAAAAGACCATGCGCTTTCTCTCAAAGATATGTCGCACATTGAACATATCAGAGAGCTTGCCGAAGCCGGCGTATGCTCTTTCAAAATTGAAGGAAGAATGAAACGTCCCGAATATGTTGCTGCCGCTGTAACAGCCTGCAGAGCAGCTCTCGCAGGAGAAAAGCCGGATACTGAATCTCTCCGCGCTGTTTTCTCTCGCCAGGGCTTTACAGATGGCTATTTCACCGGGAAACGAACCCCTGATATGTTCGGATTCCGAAGCCATGATGGCGTTACTGCCGCGGATAAAGTTCTTAAAAATCTTGCAAATCTTTATAAAGACGAAGCAAACATTGTTCCACTTAAAATGGAACTTTCCATTTCCGAAACAGAACCCTCCATTCTCAAAGTTTCCGACGGCAAAAACTCCGTTTCCGTAACCGGTGGAATCTGCGAAAAAGCGCTTCGTGCGCCTACAGACAAAACTCTTGCGGAACGTTATCTTTCCAAAACCGGCGGAACCCCTTTTTATCTTTCGGAACTCGAATTCTCTGCGGAAGGTGAACCAATCATCGCCGCAGGAGAACTTAACGAAATGCGCCGCAAAGCTCTTTCTGAACTTTCCGAAATGCGCGAAAAAGTTATTCCGCATTCCGTTCTGGATTACAATTTGCCTAAATTTGAAAAACATATTGCAAAAGAAACTTTTCTGCGCATCCGTGCAGAAAAATACGAACAGATCCTTTTTGAAAACGAAGCGGAAGCGATTATCCTTCCTCTTTCTGAAATTGAAAAGCATCCTGAAACAATTGAAAATTTTGGAGAAAAACTTTTTGCCGAACTTCCTGCTTTGGTTTTCCCTTTTAATGAGAAAAAAATCAAAGAAAAACTTACCGCACTTTATAAAAAGGGCCTTCGCAATGTCCTTTGTGAAAACATCTGCACCCTTCGTCTTGCGAAAGATTGCGGTTTAACCGTTCACGGCGGATATGGTCTCAATATTCTTAACAGTATTACTCTTGAAGAATACGAAAAACTCGGCATTACAGACGCAACTCTTTCTTTTGAACTTTCCGCACCGAAAATAAAACATCTCGGCGGAAACATAAAACGAGGAATTCTCGGCTACGGATATCTTCCGCTTATGAAAATGCGTGCCTGCCCCATTAAAAAAACTTCCGGCTGCAAAAACTGCCCCGGAAAAGGAAAGATAAAAGACCGCATGGGCAAGGAGTTCACTTATCTTTGCTTTGAAAAGGAATTCGGAACTCTTTTCAACAGCGTTCCCCTTTATGTTGCCGACAAAGATTTTTCCGGAATTGATTTTATGACTCTTTACTTCACCACTGAAACTCCTGAAAATTGCAAAAAAATTTATAATATGTTTATTAAAAAGGCTTCTGCAGATTTTGAAAAAACAAACGGACTTTATTTCCGCGAACTGCTTTAAGGAGGTCTTTCAATGGAAGTCCTTTTTATGATGAGCATTTTTCATATCGGTTACGGAATTTTGGGGCTTTTCGGAAAGACAGTAATTCCAGAAAAATTCGAAGGGCACGATTGGACAAAGAATTATAAAAGACAGATGGCTGTATGCTACATTCTTCTCGGAATTCCGTGGCTGATTCTTTATTTTGCATTTTTGCAATATGACCCTGGCTATGTGAAAATGTTCCTTTTTATAATCCTTGCTGCTCTTCCCTCTTTAATATGCATTATTTTTACTGAACTTAAATATCTTAAACTTTTGAAAAAAGATTAAAAAAATCCCTTTTGCTTTCCTGCAAAAGGGATTTTTCTTTCACATAAGTTTTTCAAGCACCTTTTCCGCGCAGCGGATTCCGTCTGCCGCGGCGGACATAATTCCTCCGGCATATCCTGCTCCTTCGGCGCAAGGATAAAGGCCTTCGATTCCTATCGCTTCAAGAGTTTCGCTGTTTCTGACTATTCGAACCGGAGAACTTGTTCTTGTTTCCGGTCCTGTGAGCACTGCTTCCGGATCGGCAAAACCATGGAGCTTTCTATCGAGAGCAACAAGTCCAGTTTTGAGCACGGATGAGATTTCTTCTGGGAACAGATCGGCAAGTTTTTTATCCTCAACTCCCCTTGCGTAACTCGGTTCAACCTTTCCGAAACGGGAAATTCCTCCATTTAAGAATGCGCCGACTGTTTGAGCAGGAGCTTTTATTCCGCCCCCTATTTCAAATGCTTTGCGTTCAATCTCATGCTGAAAAGCCATTGCTTTAAAAGGATCTCCGCCGAAATCTTCCGCAGAAACGGAGCAGACCAAAGCGGAGTTTGCGTTTTTTCCGTCACGTGCGAAGCAGCTCATACCGTTGGTAACAACCGCATCTTCCCTGTCTGCGGAGGGAACAACATATCCTCCCGGGCACATACAGAAAGTATAGGCACAGCGGTCGCCCACATGGTGTGAAAGCTGGTATTCAGCCGCCCAAAGCGCCGGATTTTCTGCAAAATCACCATATTGGGCACGGTTGATATCGGATTGAAGGTGTTCGATTCTGACTCCCACAGAAAAAGGTTTTGCTTCCATTAGCACTCCTTTTTCATTGAGCATCGCAAAAGTATCCCTTGCGGAATGTCCTGCGGCGATTATTACGTTTTCCGCAGGGTATTCCATTCCTTCTGCAGAAACGGAAACGATTTTTCCATTTTTTATACCTATATCATCAACTTTTGTGAGAAAGCGGACTTCTCCTCCGAGAGAAATGATTTCTTCACGGATATTTTTCACCACTTCTCTGAGCATATCTGTTCCGATATGAGGTTTGGATTTGCTCAGAATTTCTTCCGGTGCACCGTGTTTTTGAAGTTCTTCGATAATAAAATCACATCTTGGGTCATTTATTCTTGTAGTCAGCTTGCCGTCACTGAAAGTTCCTGCTCCGCCTTCCCCAAACTGAACATTTGCTTTTTCGTTGAGCACGCCGCCTTTCCAATAGCTTTCAACTGCGGCTGTTCTTTCCTCAACTTTTGCTCCGCGTTCAATAATAACAGGGCGTGCACCGGCTCTTGCAAGATAAAGTCCGGCAAACATTCCGGCGGGTCCAAAGCCGATTATAACCGGCCTTATTTCCGGAACTTTTTTGAGCACCGGAATTTCCGAAGGAGAAATTTTCCTCAGCGTAACGTTCTTTGCTTTTGCTCTATCTGCAATTTTTTCTTCGTTTTCGCAAGAAACAGCAACCGAAAAAACAAGAGAAACCCTGTCTTTTTTTCTGGCATCAACGGAAATTTTCGAAACGGAAACCGATTTTGCTTCCGAAGGTTTTATTTTGAGCACGGAGAGAGCTTTTTCAAAAGCCTTCTCTTTAGGTTCGCCCGGTGCAATTTTTATTTCGGAAACGATTATCGGCATTTTATTTCTCCTTATCTCAATAAAATCAAAAAGGCTCAGATCTGAGCCTTTTTGCAGTTTTTCTTACTGTTCTTTAACGGTTATAGTAATGGTATAAGTTCCGACAGCCCATGCGTTCTGTCCGCCGGGAAGGAAAACATCTGCCTGAACACGGTACTGGCCGGTCTGAGTTACTTCCCTTGTGCTCATATCTACCTGAACAACAATATCTTTCGCAGAAAGGTTGTTTATAACTTCTGCAGGTCCGAGAATTGTTACCGGAACTTTTGTTGCATTGGCGGTTATTTCATATTCTTTCGGAACGTTTATAATATTTATCTGGGTTGCATTGAAAGAACTTTCGATATAATCCGTAAGATCAAAATCGATGTTTACTATATTGATATAGTTTTGGGAAATAATTCCTTCAGGAAGCTCAACGCGGAAACTTGCAGAAGGTTTTTCAATGGTTATGGAACGCATATCCACATATCCAAGGAAAATATCGCTGTATCTGTCGATAATATGATCTTCGCCTTCCACAAGCACATCTGCCGCAGAAAGAGTATATTTAAGATTTGACGGATCAAAATATTCAGGAATATTTGTATATTCAAAACTCAGCGGAAGTCTTGCAGTTTTATGAACAGGAATATATACTGTTGCCATTTCTGTGCTGAGTTTAATTTCATCTCTGTCATAATCTATTCTTTCATCTTTTTCATTGTAAAGAACGATTTCGCCTTCAACCGCTGCGGTTCCTGTATAATCACCGTAAAGTTCAATTTCCACTTTTGCGGAATCAATTTTTGCAATATCGATTTCCGGTCCGGTTATAACGATTTCATAAGGATCAGTATAAGTTTTTTCCTGAATATACTGATCGGGGATATTATAATCTCCGGTTATAACATGTTCGAGTCTTATGGTTTTATCCACATATTTATCGAACTTTACAACCATTGAAGAAGGCTTGATTTCAATAATTTCAAAATCTTTTGAGCTGTTGTTGGTTGCCTTGAGCTGGAGTTCATAAACACCTGCACCGCTGACTCCGGAAAGAGAAGGAGAAATCGAAATATCTTCCGCAGAAACACCGCCGATTACAGAACGGGAACCGCTTATTACTACGTTAACTGTGTTTTCCGCCCCTTCGATTGCAGAAAGGCCAAGTTCGCCAAGAATTCCGGATTGGACATTTACGTTAACGCCCACTCCATGTACTGTAATTTCTCCCGTAGGGCGTATTACAAGAGAAACTGTAAGCCAAAGGAGAAAAGAAAGTGCAAGTGAAATTACAAAAACAAGGCGTTTATCTTTAAAAATTTTTCCGCTCATTTATCTTCCGTGCCCCCTTTACCAAAAAATCTGGATACTTTGGGCTCTGTTTTTTCGGGAATCATATATTCCTCAAGCTTGCGTTTAAGATAAACAGGGTCTATTTCACGCATAAGCTCGCCGTTTACTGCCATGGAAATTTTTCCGGTTTCTTCAGAAACAACAACCGCAACAGCATCGCTGTTTTCGCTGATTCCGAGAGCCGCCCTGTGTCTTGTTCCAAGCATGTTGCTTATATCATAGTTCTGAGAAAGAGGCAGGAAACATCCCGCGGCATAAACTCTTCCTCCGCGGATTATTGTTGCACCATCGTGAAGAGGAGCATTATGAAAGAAAATATTTCCGATAATTTCTTTGCTGGGTTCCGCATTAACGATAGTTCCAGTGGAAATTATTTCACCGAGTTTTGTTTCGCGTTCGAAAACAATAAGAGCACCTACATCGTGTTTCGAAAGTTCTGTAACGCCATCAACAATTTTTGCAATGCAGTTTTTCATAAGGGTCTCATCGTCAAGTTTTTCGGTGTTAAAGTTGAGGAAAGTAAGGTTTGAAATTCTGGATTTACCCATACTTTCGAGCGCATGACGAAGTTCCGGCTGAAAAACGACAACAATTGCAATTATACCGAAACTGAAAACCTGTTCAAGGAGATAGGAAGTGCTTTTGAGATCAATTGTGGCAGAAATAACATAAACCACAAGAAGCAGAAAAATTCCTTTGATAAGCTGGCCTGCTCTTGTGTTTGCAGCAAAAAGAAGAACCTTGTATAAAAGATATGCAATAATTACGATATCCACAAGATCCCATATACCGAATGTTCTAAGCACGTTTTGAAGGCTATCCCAAGAAAATGCAAGTTCTCCCATATTTTTTCCTCTTTTATATAAAACAAAGTTAAATTTCTACTTATTATAATAATATCACAAGAGGACACATTTTCAAGTATTATTTTGTTAACAATTTCAATATTTTTCTGAAAGTCCGTGAATTATTCCGATCAGTTTTAAAACTTCTTTTTCGCTGTTCATTGGTCCTATGCTTAATCTGCATGTTCCCCTGTTTTCTGTGTTCATTTTCTGATGAGCAAGTGCGGAACAATGGAAGCCGCCTCTTGCTGCAACACCTTTTTCCGAAAGCAAAAAGGCTGTTTCTTCTCCGCTTAAATCTCCAAGCACAAAAGAAACAACTGCGCTGTGGGTTTCCGTTTCGGGAAATTTGGTAAAAAGGGTTATATTTTTCATTTTTGAAAGTTCGCTGTATAAATATTTTGCAAAACGCATTTCCTTTTTTGCAATATTATTTTCTCCTGCTGATGATATAATTTCAATTCCGGAACAAAGTCCGCAGATTCCGGGAACATTAAGAGTTCCGCTTTCGAGCATTTCGGGAAGTTCTTCCGGCTGTTCCGGAATCAAAGAATAACTTCCTGTTCCGCCAAAAAGATGCGGTTTCAAAAGTTTTGGTTTTTTTGCTGCAAGAATTCCCGTTCCCATAGGTCCCAAAAGTCCTTTGTGGCCCGGAGCGCAGACATAATCTATCCCCGTTTTTTCCATATCGATATGCTCCGAACCTGCTGTCTGTGCCGCATCCAAAAGGAACAAAATTCCGTGCTCATGCGCAAGTTTTGCAAGCATCTCAATCGGCAATTTTATTCCGAAAACATTTGATGCGCCAGTCGCAACGATCATTTTTGTATTGCTTTTTATAAGTTTTTCATATGATTCAACAGTTTTTTCCGGTTCGCATTCAAAAACTTCCGCAATCGAAAAATCGATAATGCCGCGATTTTTAAGTTCATAAAGCGGTTTTAACACAGAATTATGCTCAAGATCTGATATAATAAAATGTCCACCTTCAGATCCTATGCTCATGAGCACAATGTTGAGAGCCTCTGTACAGTTTTTTGTGAAAACAAGATTTTCGCTTTCCGAAAGTCCGAAAAAATCCGCCGCTTTTTTCCTTGTTTCAAAAACTTTTCTTGCGGTTTCCATTCCCATTTTATGTCCGCTTCTTCCCGGATTGGCTCCAAAAACTCCAAAAGCTTCTTCAACTGCTTTTTTTACTTCATATGGCTTCGGAAAAGTTGTGGCGGCGTTATCAAAATAAAGCATTTTTTCACCGGCTTTCTTTTATTTCGTTCACTCTTATTCCGGAATTCTTCAAAATTGCAGTCATTTTTTCTTTTTCGCCAAAAGCTTTTATAACATATCCGCAGCCGAATGGATTTATTTTTGTATCTCGGAAAACGCTTGCTCTGAAACCGTTTTTTCTGAGAATATCCTCACCTTTCATTGCACTTGTTATCGAACTTAAAAGAAAAAAATACTCTTTCATAATATATACCGCCGTTCATCGGATAATTTTCTTTACATTATATGAATATCAAAGACTTTTCGGCAATAAAAAAACGCCCGTTTTTACAACGGGCGTTTTTTCTTTGTTTTTTACTGAACGGAAGCTGCAACAGCAACGTTATATTCATGTTCTGCCTGGGTGGAACCATAGTAGAATTTTCCGTTTTTATCCGTTACGAAATAATAATAGTTGGTGTTTGCAGGATAAAGAGCAGCCTTTATTGCGTTCATACCCGGATTGCAGATTGGTCCTACAGGGAGAGTCGATCTGTAATAGGTATCGTAAGAGACGTGATATGCATCGGAAAGCTCTTCGTCCTCGATATTCGGCATAATTTCCTGTTCATAATAGAACCAGGTTACGTCGGACTGAAGTCCGGGGAATCCGGAACCGGGTTCAAGACGGTTATGGAAAGCAGAAGAAACTTTTTCCATATCTTCCATATATGCAGCTTCGGACTGGATTACAGAAGCAAGCGTTACAAGTTCATCAAGGCTAAGGCCAAGTTCCTGCATGCGTTCATAATATTCTGCAGTGATTTTATTATTAAAGTTATCGATGAATTTCGCAATTACACTTCTGGGAGTGGAGTTTGTATAGAACTCATAGGTATCCGGGAAAAGATATCCTTCCCATTTATAATAAATATATTCGCTTTTGCCCATCATGCTTTCAAATTCATATTCAAAAGTTTCGGTTTTTGCTGCTTCGATAAACTCATCGTATCCGCAAACTTCGCTTTCTTCAAGACGTTTTGCAATTTCGGTAAGTTTCATACCTTCGTAGAAGTTTACCTTAACAACATTTTTTGCTGCTTCTTTTACCTTGAGCGCCTGGAAAATCTGGTCATATCCAAGGTTGGAATTAAGCTTATAGGTTCCGGGAGCAAGGCGGTTTCCCATTTCCTTTACCATAGCATATACCTCGAAGGTAAAAGGTTCGTCAATAACGCCTCTTTCCTCAAGAATTTCTGCAATTTCAGAAAGGCCTGCACCTTCCGGAATGGTAATCTCTATTTCTCTGCTTTCTTTGCTGAAACCTACAAGGTCATTTATACTGGAAAGAGCAAAAGAAGCAATAAAAACAGAAACCGCAAGAACCGCAGAAACCCATACGATTGTAAGAAGCCAGTTATAAGCGGTGTTGAGTCTTTTTTTCCTTTTTAAATTCTCTCTGGAAGGATCCTTTTTAGGTTCTGCCTTTTTTACCGGAACCGGTTCTTTTTTTACTATAACCTCTTTTTCCTCTTCCGGAGGCGGAGGAGCAAAAATATCGTCCTCAAATTCAAAATTCTCTTTGGGGCGCTGTTTTTCTTCGTTCTTCTTTTTTGCTGAAGAAGTTGCATCTTCAAAGAAAGAGGAAAAAACCAGATCGTCCTCTTCGGCCGGAACCTTTTTTACTTCCGGCTCCTCAATGGGTTCAAGGTCTTTGAAGAAATCTTCAAATTCTTTATTGTTCATAAAATCCTCCAATCATTCCGCCGGATCCTTTTTGTAACCAACGGCTGACAGTTTTCATATCATATAACATACCGGCAAAACGTAAAACCTAAAGCCGATATAATTTTTTCTTACGAGGTGAAATTTCATGTTCGGAAACAATAACTGCTGCTGGTGGATCATCATCCTTATCCTTCTCTTCTGCTGCTGCGGCAACAATGGCTCTGCTTACAACAGCGGCTACGGCTATAATAACAACTGCGGCTGCAATAATAACTGCGGCTGCAACAACGATTGCGGATGTGGATGCGGCTGATAATCTTATTCCCATAGTTCCGTGCCCTGCGTAAAAACGCAGGGCTTTCGGCT
Source organism: Oscillospiraceae bacterium (assembly GCA_045638185.1). Classification (GTDB taxonomy): domain Bacteria; phylum Bacillota; class Clostridia; order Oscillospirales; family Ruminococcaceae; genus UMGS1668. The sequence continues at coordinate 9,705 of JAZUAX010000036.1, forward strand.
TTTATTCCGAAAACTCCTCTATTCCTTCAAAACTTCCGTTTATTTCTGAAACAAGTGCAAGGGCAAAATCTTCTGCAAAAGCAGGTCCGCTTGCGGTGATAAGTTTTCCGTCAATTTCAAGTTTTTCTGCGGTATAAATACCGTCCTCGGTTTCAAATCCCGGGAAACATGTATATTTTTTACCGTCAAGGGCGCCGGTTCCGGAAAGGACATATCCCGGAGAAGCGCAGATCGCACCGATTATTATATCATTATGAAGCGCAAATGTTATGACATCATTAACAATTTTTGAATTTTTAAGATTTTTTGCTCCGGGCCATCCTCCTGGAAAAACAAAGGCTTCTGTTCCATCAAAAGCCACTTCATTTTCCGAAATATCCGCCGTTACAGAAAGGCCATGAGCACTTTTTATATTTTTTCCGCCGATTCCGACGGTTACAACGTCTATTCCTGCTCTTTTCATAAGGTCAAAAGGAACAACGGCTTCCATATCCTCAAAACCGTTTGCAAGAAAAAGATATACCATATCCGTTTCTCCTTTATTTTACGATAAGTTCGGTTCTGGGTTTTCCGCAGGTCATTTTTCCTTCGGAACATTTTCCTTCGGAAACACAAGCCGGACCCGCATGTGCAAAGAGAGAAGGAGCTTCCGCTCTGCAGAGACGGAGCATTTCGTCAGCAACTGCACGGATTTCCCACTGGGCACGGTTACAGCAGCGAAGGCGGAAAAGATTATGGAGGCTGCGAACATTCATTGTAACGATCATTTTTGTATCGCAGGCATTGGGAAGAACAAAACGTGCATCTTCGATTGCTTTTTTCTCTGCAAGTTTCCAGGCTTCTTCTTCGGTTTTTCCTTCCGCAACAAATTCTTCCGCAGCTTTTTTACGAAGAATTTCGGTAAGGTTGTGGTAACTTTCCGAACAAAGATCCATGATTTTATTATATTCCGCAAGAGCTTCTTCATTCTCTCCGATTGCCGGAGGAACGATAAAATCGAAATGTCCTTCTTTGTTGACATAGCGCTGGCTTTGTACGCTGAAGGAAGCAATTCTGTGTCTGGTTATCTGAGCAAGGAAAGCACGGGAAACACCTTCAATAGTAAAAGTGAAAGTTACATGTTCAAGGGGGCTTTCATGGCCGAGACGTTCCAGCATTGCAACATAATCGGAAGCTTTTTCGTCGGTCATTCCGTCAAAGAGCTCATCTGCACCGGAATTGCTGTAGCAAAGTCTTGCAGCAGCGGCAATTGTTTTTTCGGGATTAGGTGTATGGCAAAGAAGATTGACCTTCATAAAATTTCCTCCTTTTATTTGCATAGACTCCTTTTATTTGCATAGATATAAATTATTATATAACACTTCTTAACTAATGGCAAGCAAAAAAATAAGCCGCACTGATGTGCGGCTTTTATTTTTTTCAGGATTATTTTACGGTAATGGTGAAACCAAGAGTTTCGATGTGCATTCCTGCATCATCAAGGAACATTACGGAAACAGTGGAAGTTCCTTCACCGATTGCTTCAAGTTCAAAAACTCCGTCCTGAACTCTTGCTCTCTGTTCTGCGGAAACAACGCTTACGTTATCGAAAAGGAGAACTGCAATTGCAGCTCTGTCGCCGAGTGCAACAGGAATTTCGATGGTATCGCCTACAAGATAGGTTCTGGGAAGTTCGGTAATGTTGCCGTCATAGCCATAATTTCCGATGGTAAATTCCCATTCACCTTCCATGATATCGCCTACAAATCCGTTGATATCATCGACATAGAAGAATTTTTCATCCATGGTTACGGAATAGGTTTCGCCCATTTCGAAAACTTCGCCTTCGGGAAGCATAATGATGAGCTGTGCATATGCGGGTTTGGTTCCGCTGTTAAGGAAAACGCGGTCTCCATCCATACGGGCATCATATCTGAAAATTTCTTTTCCATCAGAAACTCTGGTTACAGCAATTTCTCCGGTTCCGAGTTCTACGTTAGGAGTGTTCATAACGATCTGAAGAGCGGTGAGTCCGGAAGCAAAAGTCTGTCCTTCATCGCTTACGGGATAGAACTGTACTTCAAAATCTTCTGCAGTTACATAAGTGGGATCGGGTCTGGCACATCCGGTTACGGAAAGCATAATAAGCATAAGGCCGAGAATTACGGCAAGCATTTTTTTCATAATTGATAAAACATCCTTTCTGCATATCTAATGGACATTATAATATAAACCAGGCGAAAAAGCAAATTATTTTTGCAAAGCAACCCCAAAATTGATTTTTTGTTCATATTTAGACACAAAAAGCATGTTCTTTGTTGGCGTTTTCAATAATTATATAATTATAAGTATTATAAAAAAGATTATTTTCTTGACATATTTTGTTTGTTGAGTTAGGATTATACTCAGAATTTTAATTTGGAGGCAATTTATGTTCAGTGAATTCAGCGCTCTCGGAATCGTTCACAAAATCCTCAGAATGCATATCAGACCCGGAGATTATTGTATAGATGCAACTTCCGGAAACGGCCATGATTCGGTTTATCTTTGTGAACTTTGCGGAGAAAACGGCCATGTTCTTGCAATGGATATTCAGCCCGAAGCCGTTGAATCAACCAGAACAAATCTTTCCGAACACGGTTTTTCGGATATGAGCGAAGTGATCTGCACTAGCCACAGTGATATTGACAAATTTGCAAAGCCGAATACCGCCGATTGCATTGTCTTTAATTTCGGCTGGCTTCCCGGCGGAAGCCACGATGTTTTTACCCGCGCTGAAACAAGTATTCCGGCAATTCAAAAATCCCTTGAGATTTTAAAACCCGGCGGGCTTCTTTCCCTTTGCGTTTATTACGGACGCAACAACGGTTATTCCGAAAGAGACGCCATTCTGGAATTTGTAAAATCTCTTCCCGGCGCACAGTATAACGTTATGAAATGTGATTTTCTCAACAGACCAAACGATCCTCCTTTTCCTATTTTTATTGTTAAAGATCCTGAGTATTTTAAATAAAAAAAGTCCTCCGTCAAGCGGAGGACTTTTTTATTTAACCTATGTAATTATTTGATGATTTCGATTCCGCCGATGAACGGAAGGGGTTTCATTTCTCCTTTAAGAGCATTGATGATTCCAAGAATCGTGAAAACAAAGGTTACAATTCCTCCGATTGCAGCAATTATCGGACCGATAAAAGGAATTACACCGATAATGCCAAGCGCAATACTTACAAGGAAAAGAACAAGTCCCTGGTTTGCATGATAACGTGCGAATGCATCATCTTTTGCAGCAAAAAGCGGAACAAGGAAAAGAATCCAGATATAAGAAATCGCTGCCATAAGTTTGTTGTTTTCCATAAAATTGCCTCCTTTAATACAGAACAATTATTTAATATCTTCGCTGCCGAAAGGATCTCCGCAATTGGGGCAGAATTTGGGCGGATTTTTGGGATCTTCAGGTTCCCAACCGCATTTGTCGCATTTATACTGAGGAATACCTTCGGGTTTCTTTGCTCCGCATTCAGAGCAGAATTTGCCTTTGTTGGTTGCTCCGCAGGAACAAACCCAGCCGTCCTCAGGTTTTTTTGCTCCGCATTCGGTACAGAATTTTCCGGTGTTAACAGCGCCGCATGCACATTTCCAACCATCGGAAGGTGCTGCCTTTGCAGGCTGAGGCTGCTGTCCCATTGCATAAAGATTCTGAGCATTGATTCCGCCTGCGCCCTGGGCCATGTTCATGCCCATGAATGCCATTGCTGCGCCTGCACCTTCATTGGCTGCTGCCGCCTGCATCGCAGAAGCCTGTGCGCCAACAAGATGTGCAGCTGCTCTGGTGGGATCCATAAATGCCGCATTGCGCTGGAGCTCTTTGATCATCTTTTCGTCTTCTTCATCTGCTTTTACAGAGGAAACACCGAAGGAGACAATTTCGATTCCGCGAAGGCCGCGCCATTTTTCTGAAAGAACCTCGTTAAGAGCTTCCGCCATTTCCATGGTATGGCCGGGAAGTGCGGAATAGCGGATTCCCATACCGGAAATCTTTGCAAATGCGGGCTGGAGAGCTGTGAGAAGTTCGCTCTTGAGCTGTCCCTCAAGTTCATTTCTGTTATACTGATACGCTACGTTTCCGCATACGTTGGTATAGAAAAGAATCGGGTCGGAAAGGCGGTAGCTGTATTCACCGAAACACCTGATATTGATGTCGATATCGATTCCTGCTCTTTCATCAACTACTCTGAAAGGAACAGGATTGGGGGTTCCGTATTTATTTCCAACAAGTTCCTTGGTGTTGAAATAATAAATTCTCTGATCTTTTGCGGTATCGCCGCCAAAGGTAAAACGTTTGCCTATGGTCTTGAACGTATCAACAATGCTTGTTCCAAGCTTTCCGGTGAAGATGGAAGGTTCTGTGGACATATCATAAGTATATTCGCCGGGTTCTGCGCATATATCAACCACTTTGCCTTGTTCAACAATACACATGCACTGTCCGTCTGCAACAGCAATTACGGAACCATTGGAAATGATGTTATCTTCACCTTTTGTGTTGGAGCTTCTTCCGCTTGTTCTTTTTTCACCTTTTACTGCAAGAACTTCTGCAGGAATTGCTTCGCAATAGAAATACTCCTTCCACTGATCTGCCAAAACACCGCCGACAGCTCCGCCAATAGCTTTAATAAGTCCCATAGAAAACATCTCCTTTTTCTATAAAATATTACATTTTAATTATAAGATTTTTTTATAGAATTATCAATAGTTTTATAAAAAACGGCAAAGCGTACTTTCTGCGCTTCGCCGTTTTTTTATGAAAGTTCTATCATATTGGTATAAAGCTGATAATATTTTCCCTTCTGAGAAAGGAGATCATCATGGTCGCCGCGTTCAACAACTTTTCCCTGTTCAAGAACAAGAATTGCGTTGGAGTTGCGTACCGTTGAAAGGCGATGAGCGATAATAAATACTGTTCTGCCTTTCATAAGGCCGTCAAGGCCTTTTTCGATAAGTTTTTCCGTACGTGTATCAACAGAGGAAGTTGCTTCGTCAAGAATCATTACAGGGGCTTCGGAAACCGCCGCTCTTGCTATTGCAAGAAGCTGACGCTGGCCCTGGGAAAGGTTTGCGCCATCGGAATGAAGCATTGTATCATATCCCTGGGGAAGGTGGCTTATAAAATAATGTGCATTGGCAATTTTTGCCGCCTCAATGCATTCCTCATCCGTTGCATCAAGTCTTCCGTAACGGATATTTTCCATAACCGTTCCGGTAAAAAGATGTGTATCCTGAAGAACGATTCCAAGAGAACGGCGGAGATCATCTTTTCTGATATCTTTTACATTGATTCCGTCATAGATAATTTCACCGCCCTGGATATCATAGAAACGGTTGATAAGGTTCGTAATGGTGGTTTTTCCCGCTCCGGTAGAACCAACAAACGCAATTTTATGGCCCGGTTTTGCAAAAAGCGAAAGATCATGAAGAACAGGCTTTCCTTCAACATAGGCAAAATCCACATTATTGAAACGAACATCACCTCTGAGGGGAATCCTTTTTCCGTCCGGAAGGACCCAGTTATAATCGTTATCAACTTTTTCCAAAGTAACTTTTCCTTCATCGATTTCCGTTTCTTTATCCAGAACTTCAAAAATTCGCTCCGCACCCGCAAGAGCAAGCATAATTGAGTTGAACTGTTCGGAAATCTGGCTTACTCTATCCGCAAAAGTTCTGATATATTGTAGGAATGCAATAAGAATTCCGCCTGCTCCTTCTCCCGTTAACCAAAGAACACCAATGGCGCAGGTAAGTGCATAGAACATATGGGAAAGGTTGTTGAGAAGAGGACCGACAACGGAGGTTGCTATGGTTGCTGTTGTGGAAGCTTTGCGGAGTTTTTCGTTTATCGGTTCAAAGTTTTCCATTACTTCTTTTTCATGTGTAAAAACCTTGATATCACGCTGTCCGGAAATCATTTCCTCAATATATCCGTTTACTGAAGCTGCATATTTCTGCTGTTCGCGGTAACTTTTGCTGCTTATTTTAGTAGTGACACGGACTATAAGCACTACTATAGCCGCAAGAACAACCATTATTGCAAAAAGCCTCATGGAAAGGGCAAGCATCATTGCGACAGTTCCCGTCAGGGACATTACGGAGATAAGGAGCTGGGTTATGCTGTGCTGAAGAAGTTCGTTTGTTGCCTCGATATCGTTCGTAAAATAGCTCATTAAGCTTCCGTGGGTGTTGTTATCGAAATAGCTTATAGGAAGCTTCTGCATTTTTGCAAAAAGCTCCGAACGAAGTTCACGCATTATAACGGTGCTGCATTCCAGCATAAGACGGTTGAGAAGATAGTTTGTGACCGCAGAAAGAACATAGAGCACCGCAAGGCCAACCAAAAGAGCAATATATTTTGCAAACATTTCGTCCGGAGCAATTCCGGTTTCTTTAAGAATGTTTACAAGAGGTTTCATGCAGTAGGACGCGCCTATTGTTGCAACGGCATATACAAAAATGGAAGCGACTGCCGCAATAAGTATCGGAGTGCAATGGCGGAAATATTTGAAAAGGCGGAAAAGCGTTTCCATCGGAGATGAAGCGGCTTTATAGTTTCGGAGTTCAACCCTTGGCAAATTGCTCATCCTCCTCTCTCATCTGGCTTTCATAAACGTCGCGGTAAATTTCGCTTCTTTCCATAAGTTCGCGGTGGGTTCCGACATCGGAAAGTTTTCCTTCGTCAAGAACAGCAATTCTGTCGCAGGTCATTATGGAAGCGATTCTCTGGGCGATTATGATTTTTGTGGTTCCCGGAAGGGAGTTATGGAGTGCACGGCGAATATGTTCATCTGTAGTCATATCGCAGGCGCTGGTGGAGTCATCCAGAATAAGTATCTTCGGGTGTTTGACAACTGCTCTTGCAATTCTGAGGCGCTGACGCTGGCCGCCGGAAAGGTTTGCACCATCCTGTTCAAGCATTGTTTCATAGCCGTCTTTAAAGCGGTCGATAAACTCATCTGCGCAGGCAATATAACATGCTTCCTTCATCTGCTCAAGGGTAGCATTTCTGTCGCCCCAACGAAGATTATCCGCAATTGTTCCTTTAAAAAGAGAACCGTTCTGGAGAACCATCGAAACCCCTTCACGAAGCTTTTCGAGTTTATAATCTTTTACATCGATTCCTCCGACTTTGACCTTTCCGGAAAACGCATCGTAAAAACGCGGAATAAGGTTTACCAAAGTGGATTTTCCTTCTCCAGTACCGCCGATTATTCCCATTGTTTCGCCGGAATTTATATGGAGATTTATATGATAAAGTTCAAGTTTATCCTCTTCGCCGGTATAACTGAAGCAGACATCCTCAAAATCGACACTTCCGTCGGAAACTTCCGCCTCGGAATCGCCGTCAACAATATCCACTTTTTCGTCAAGAACTTCATTTATACGGATAAGTGAAGCCTGGGCACGGGAAAGGGACATTACAAGCCAGGAAAGCATTGTAAGGGAACTTACAGCCTGGGTGGTATATGAAACCATACTTACAAGTTCACCGGTGAGAAGGCCGGTATTTTCATAAATAATTTCTTTACCGCCGAGGAACAGAATTATAATTGTGCAGCCCCACATGATAAGCATCTGGATAGGGCCGGTCATAGTAAAAAGTCTCGAAGAAGCAAGCTGAGCATTTCTCAAATCTTCAGCCGTTTCGCGGAAACGTTTTGATTCATAATCTCCGCGGACATAGGCTTTTACAACTCTGCTGCTTACAAGGTTTTCCTGAACGGCTTTGTTCATTGCGTCCATTTTGCGGAGCATTCTTTTAAAACGGGGCTGGCCGGTTTTTATGAGTACCGCAAGAATTCCCGCAAGAAGAGGAATACAGAAAAGAAAAATCACTGCCAGATGCGGAGCTATTGTGAACGCCATTACCGTTGCCATAACGATCATTATCGGCGAACGCATAAGGGTTCTGAGAACATGCTGCATTGTCATGCGCATTGTGTTGACATCTGTGGTTGCTCTTGTTATAAGGCTGGAAGTTGAAAAACGGTCGGTATTTGCAAAAGAAAAGCTCTGAATCTTTTCAAGAAGCGAAGAACGGAGATTTTTTGCAAAACCCTGGCTCGAAAGAGCGGAAAATTTTGCTGCAAGAAGTCCGCACATCATTGAAACAATTGCGACGCAGACCATTATAAGGCCTACAGTAAGCACGAATTTATTTCTGTTTGCAACAAGTTCCGCAGGAAAAAGCCAGCTGAGCATAAATTCTTCCTCACGGTAAAGTCCGCCATCCACTATTACAGACATGAGCATTGGAATGAGCACTTCGAGCATTACTTCCGCGCAGCCAAAAACCATTGTGAGCACGGTATATTTTTTATAACCTTCAAAGTTTTTTCCAAGGTGGCGGAAGATGCTTTTTTTGCTGTTTTCTTCTATTGCAACCATCTCCTTTTTTGTTTCATATCCAACAAAAATTATATCAAAAATTCGAAATTTTATCAATACAAACCATTTATAAATTAGTAATACTTTATAATATATGTTTTGGTGATTTTAATAAATGCGGTTTCGTTTTTCAACAAAATAAAAAAACGGAAGCCGAAGCTTCCGTTTTTGTGCGGAAATTATTTATTGAGTTCTTCCATTTCTTCGATAAGTTCGCCGAAAAGTTTGAGAGCGGAGTTAACAGGTTCCGGGCTGCTCATATCTACGCCGGCAATTTTAAGAAGAGAGATCGGGTCGGAACTTCCGCCGCTGGAAAGGAATTTTTTATATGCTGCAACAGCGGGTTCGCCTTCTGCAAGGATCTTGTTTGCAATTGCAACTGCTGCGGAAAAACCGGTTGCATACTGGAATACGTAGTAGTTATAGAAGAAATGGGGGATTCTTGCCCATTCAAGAGCGATTCCGTCATCGGAAACCATATCGGGTCCGAAATAGAGTTTGTTGAGTTCATGATATTTTGCAGAAAGAGCATCAGCAGTAAGAGCCATTCCGCTTTCGGACATTCTTCCGATTTCTCTTTCAAATTCTGCAAACATGGTCTGGCGATAAACGGTACCTTTAAAGGAATCGAGGAAATGATTGATAAGGTATGCTCTTTCGGTCTTATCTGTGGTTTTGCTGAGAAGATGGCGCATGAGAAGAACTTCGTTGCAGGTGGAAGCAACTTCCGCAACAAAGATTACGTAACCTGCGGTGTTGACCGGCTGATATTTGGTGCTGTGATAGCTGTGGAGAGCATGGCCCATTTCATGTGCAAGGGTAAACATGCTGTCAAGAGTGTTTTTGTGGTTGAGAAGAACGTAGGGATGGGGTTTTCCGGAACCGGTGGAATAAGCACCGCCGCGTTTTCCTTCGTTTTCATAAACGTCGATCCAACGGTTTTCAAAGCCTTCTTTAAGAAGATCGGTATAATCTTCACCGAGGACTGCAAGAGCTTCGAGAACGGTTTTCTTTGCTTCATCAATACCGATTTCGGAAGCGGCATCTGCTACGATAGGAGTATAGACGTCATACATATGGAGTTCGTCCACGCCGAGCATTTTTTTGCGGAGCGCAACGTATTTATACATTTTATCAAGGTTGCTGTGAACAGCTTCGATGAGATTATCGTAAACTTCTTCCGGAACTTCGGTGCGGTCAAGAGCTGCTTCGCGGGTAGTGTTATATTTTCTTGCTTTTGCGAAGAAATTACGTTTTTTGAATTCGCCGTCAAGAGTCATAGCGATGGTGTTTTTGAAATCACCGTAGCGGCCATAGAATGCTTCGGAAGCATTTTTTCTGAGAACGCGGTCGGAACTTTCTTCAAGCGGAACAAAAGAGCCGTTGGTAAGAACATGTTCATTGCCTTCGCTGTCAACAACGTTCGGGAATTTGAGATCTGCATTGCGGAGAATTCCACCGATTTTATCTGCGGAATCTGCCATTTCTTCTGCGGAAGCAAGAAGGGATTCTTCCTCTTTGGAAAGGATATGTGCAGCTCTTCTGCGGATTTTATAGATGCTTCTGCGGTAAGTTTCGAGTTCGGGGCATTCAGCATAGAAAGAATTGATAGTTTCTTCCGGAATAGCCATAATTTCGGGAGTTGCAAATGCTGCGGCAGATTCGATTGCTACGGCAGTTGCCATTGCTTTTCCGCGGAAATCCTGATATTTTGCATTGCTCATATCCTGGTCGCCGCTGCAGCTTGCATAGGTATAAAGAGTTTCGATACGAACGGTAAGTTCATCTTCCTGTTTGAAATAAGCAAGAAGATTTTCTGCGGATTCGCCGAGAGTTCCCTGATATTTTGCAACAATTTCGGGATATGCTTTAAGTGCTTCATATTCGGCAAGCCATGCTTCGTCGCTTTCGAACATATCTTTAAGGTTCCAGGTATATTCTTCCGGAACTTCGCTTCGTTTAAGGATTTTTTCTGCCATAAATCAAAAACCTCCGATTTGAAAACATTTTGCGTCCGACAATGGGATTTTTTCCCGCGTACACGGACATTATACTACATATTACAAAAAAAGGCAAAAGAAAAAAATCCCGCTCAGGAGAGCGGGATTTTAGCTTTTATTCAACCAAAGACAAATCTATCCACATAGCGGGGCGGACGCCGCCATACCAAGTTATTTCAATATGATTGCTTTTCGAAATATCGTTTCCATGATTATTAACTAAACCATTAGAACTTACATATGATGCTCGCTTATTATCGGATCCTGGTGTTCTAAGCCACCATGATAATACTTTTCCCTCTGCAACAGTCACAGGTAAATTCCCCAATGGTTCAGCCGATATATCCTCATAAATATCAAAATATTTTTCTACTTCTTCTACACTCAGCAAAAAAACTTTATCAATGGTATCCTTTCCTCCATCTATTACTTTTCCCATAAAAATATTATCTGGTGTAGAAATCTTTGTCTCACAAATAATTTTTTGTTCTTCTTCACTAAAAACTTTTTCTATAAAATCACTGTTTAACCACTTTCTAATAGAACACGTTTCCCAAGTTACTTCTACATCTCTTTCATTGTATTGTCTGTTTGCAATACATTTCTCTGCAATCAAAAGGATTTTATTATTCTCTTTCCAAATAATTCTCCACCCTATGTCTTTATATGCATACTCACCAAAAAATACCGTTTTACCTATTATTGCATTTTTTAAAGTCTTTTTAAACTCTTGCTCTTTCGCCTCTTCCGCCATTTCTTTTGAATCTTTATAACTCATAATTTTTTCAAATAATTCTTTAGATTCATAATATTGCTCTTTATTGTAATAATCCATTGCACGCAAATATATACATTCTCTTATTTGTGTGCTGCTATCTTTGTAATTTCGAATTTTCTTAAATTCATTTTCTGCTTCTTCATATTTTTTCTGATTCATCAAAGAAACTGCAGATTGATATTCAACTTCCAATATCCCATTTTCACAATAAATAATTTGATCTTTGCTGTCCTTATAATCTCCCAAAGACTCAAATAATTCTATTGCTTCTTCAAATTCACCCTTACCCATTAAATCTCTTGCTTTACCATATGTATTCATCGGAACAAAAATTTTTACTATAACGATTCCGATGATTATACAAATAATTAAGAAAATATCGATAATTATAAGCCTTTTTGCAATTTTCCTATTTCTTATTTTTCTCTTTTTTTCTTCATTTTCCTTGATGATCTTAAGTTGTTCGGCTTTTTCTGCTTCTTCTTTTTCAAAAGCTTCAAAATGTTCATTTAACAATTCTTTATTTAGGGCAGAAAGCAATTTTTCCTTATTACTTCCGCATATTTCACAATCCATTTTGCTACTTTTGTTTATGTGGCCACAGGCGCAAAACCAAAGGTCCTTAAAATCTTCAGTAACATATTTTGCATTTTGGAAAGTATCTTTTTTATACTGTTCAAAAAGATTATTCCCAAGGTATGCATTAAGTTCTGCTTTTTCGGGAAGTTTTTCCCAAACAGTGTTTTTATCAATTTTTATTGATATTCCGTTCTTGAAGATAATTTCTGTACATGCAACAATATAATTGCGGGTGTTTGCATTTGGCAAAGTTATCGCTCTATCTTGTCCAAATTCCGAATTTTTCCCTGCTGACAAATCAAGGTACTGAAATTCTTCAACACATTCCAGTTCTTTTCCCGAAACATCAAATGTTTTTACAAATACTTTTAAAGCAGAAATAACATCATCCGAAATATTTTTAAATTTGAGTTGCAAAAGAATATTTCCGGTTTCATTATCTTTTAACAGAGCATTTGCGGCAATAAATATCGGAGAACCTTCAATATACAAAGGTTCCTTTGATTTTGTTAATGTGGTATATCTTGACATGATAATCTCCTATCAAAGTTCCGGAAGCGGTTCCTCTTTTTTTATTTCCTTTTCCGGCGAAATTTGCATTCTCATTGCATGTATATCATCAACAACTTGTCCTATTCCATAAAGAGGCCATGCCGATATAAAGCCAAAAAGTCCTATAAAAATCATCGGAAAGAAAAGTTGGCCCTCACCTTTAAACAAAGAATAAAATGCCGCAACTACAAAAAATAAAAAGACGCACCATCCTTCAAATTTTGCAATTCTCATTATTCCTTTACCAACATCGTTAAACATTTTACCTCTCCTCTGCAATAAAAATGCACAGCCGAAGCCGCGCATAAAAACGCAGCGCTCCGATTGCTGCGACACATTTTTTGACCAACAACATAGAATACAAAATATACACTACAATGTTGGTTGATATTAAATTACGTCGCAAATTTATTATACTGCTTTAGTATTCAAAATACAATGGTTCACCAAAAAGAAAAAAGCTCCCTTTCGGGAGCTTTTTGATTCTTATTATTTTGCAAGCATCATGCGGTCGTTGGAAAATTCCTTTCCGCTGACTTCTTCGAATTTTGCAAGGAGGTCGGAAACTTTAAGATTTTTCTTTTGCTCGCCGCCGATATCAAGGATAACATGACCGTGATCCATCATGATAAGACGGTTGCCGTATTTGATTGCATCGTTCATGTTATGGGTTACCATAAGGGTTGTAAGGTTGTTTTCAGTAACGACCTTGTTGGTCATTTCAAGAACGGTTTTTGCGGTTTTGGGGTCAAGAGCGGCAGTGTGTTCATCAAGAAGGAGAAGCTGGGGTTTCTTGATGGTTGCCATAAGAAGAGTCAGAGCCTGGCGCTGACCGCCGGAAAGAAGTCCCACTTTGGAATCAAGTCTGTCCTCAAGACCAAGATCGAGAGTTTTGAGAAGTTCAACAAACTGTTCCCTTTCCTTGTTGCTGATTCCCCATTTGAAACTTCTGTTTTTTCCGCGGCGGAGAGCAAAAGCAAGGTTTTCTTCGATCCACATATCTCCTGCTGTTCCACGGAGAGGATCCTGGAAAACGCGGCCGATATATTTTGCACGTTTATATTCAGGATCTTTTGTAACGTCGTGGCCATCGATGGAAATATGGCCTTTATCAAGTTCGAAAACGCCTGCGACAGCATTGAGCATGGTGGATTTACCCGCTCCGTTACCGCCGATTATGGTTACGAAATCACCTTCATCGAGATGGAGATTAAGATCGATCAGAGCTTCCTTCTGAACAGGGGTTCCTTTATTGAAGGTTTTATAAACATGGCTTATATCAAGCATTTATTCCCCCTCCTTTCCGGAAAGCTTTGCAAGGGCAGAATCCTTAAGACCGGGAGCAACAAGCGCTATTACAACGATTATTGCGGTGATGAGTTTCATATCATCAGCGGTAATTTTGATAACAGTATCCGCGGTGAGGCTGATTCTGAGAACAAATGCGATAATAATTCTGTAAACGATAGAACCGATTACAACGCCGGCAAGGCGATGGAAATAAGTTTTTTTGCTGAAGAGGACTTCGCCTATCATAATTGCTGCAAGACCGATTACGATAGTACCAACACCCATATTGATATCTGCATAACCCTGATACTGTGCAAGAAGTGCACCGGACATTGCAACAAGTCCGTTACCTACAATAAGGCCGAGAACAATATAAACCTTCGTGTTTGCGCCCATTGCTCTTACCATATGAGGGTTATTGCCGGTTGCGCGGAGAGCGCATCCGATTTCGGTTCCGAAGAAACAATAAACACCAACAATGAGGAGAATTGCAAAAACAACACCTACAAGAAGACCTGCCCATCTGGAAGGAATTCCGAGTTCTTTGATCTGGCTGAAAAGGGTTACTTCGTTAAGAAGTCCGAAGTTAGCTTTTCCCATGATTCGAAGGTTAATGGAATAAAGGGCAAACTGGGTGAGAATTCCGGCGAGAAGATCCGGAATTTTGAATTTGGTGTGGAGGAAACCGGTTACGGAACCGGCCATCATTCCGCTTGCGGTTGCAATAAGAATTGCAAGGATCGGAGAAACCCCGGCTGCAACGCAAACTGCGGAAACAGCGCCGCCGAGAGTAAGGCTTCCGTCAACAGTAAGGTCTGCATAATTAAGTACTCGATATGTAAGATAAAGTCCAAGTGCCATTATCGCCCAGATTACACCAAGGGTGGCACCGCCCTGGATATCCCAGAGCCAGCTCATAATATTCATTTAAATTTAATCTTCCTAATCTTTTTATAATCAATAAACGGTTGCTGCGTTTTCAAGAACTTCAGCAGGGATTTCTACGCCAACACTTTCTGCGAAAGTTTTGTTGACAACAAGAGCACATTCTTTCTGAGTTTCAACTGCGATCTCAGATGCGGATTCACCATTGAGAACGCGAACTGCCTGTGCTGCGGTCTGTTTTCCAAGTTCGTAATAATCGATTGCGGTGGTTGCGATACCGCCTTCAGCGATCATTGCTTCAACTGCACAGAAAACAGGGATTTGATTTTCAACAGCTGCCTGGTTTACAGTTGCCATTGCAGAAGCAAATGCGTTATCGGAAGGAATATAAATTGCATCAACACTGCCTACTACAGAAGCAATTACCTGAGGAATATCGTTCGAGGAAGAAGAAGTCTGGATAAGAGCTTCCATTCCAAGAGCTTCTGCTGCTGCTTTTGCTTCTTCAGCCTGAATTTCGGAGTTTGCTTCACTGGAAGTATAGAGAATTGCAATTTTCTGTGCTTCAGGAAGAACATCTTTTATAACGGCAATCTGATCAGCAATAACCGGCATATCAAGAGTTCCTGTTACGTTCTTTCCGGGTGCTTCGTTGGAATCAACAAGGCCTGCGCCGACTGCATCGGTTACTGCAGTGAAGAAAACAGGAATATTGGTTTCCTGGAAAACATTAACTGCAGACTGTGCTGCGGGAGTTGCGATTGCAAGGGCAAGATCGATTCCGCTGTTTGCAAAAATATCGCAGATCTGCTGGCAGTTGCCAACTTCGCCGGAAGCATTCTGGAAATCGATTTTAAGGTTTTCACCTTCAACATATCCTGCTTCTGCAAGGCCGTCTACAAAGCCCTGATATGCTTCATCAAGAGATGCATGCTGCATAAACTGGATTACGCCGACGGTTACAACGCCGTCATCTGCGGTGTTTCCGCAGCCGGAAACTGCGAGCATCATTACAAGTGCCATAATAACTGCAAGAACTTTTTTCATTTTGGTTACCTCCAAAATTTAAAAATTTTATTTAAGAACCTCGTTAAGGGCTTATTAAATACTTAATAAAAAAAATCCCTGCATAAAAAAATGCAGGGACGAATAAAACAAAATCCGCGATACCACTCTGCTTTCGTACCGGCCTCGCAACCGGAACCTTAATAGGCTTAAAAGTCTTAGCGATGTAACGGTCGCACCCGTTGTATCTACTGCAATTTTCAACACACTGCTCGCAGAATGAACTTCGAAACGGATATTATGCTGTTGCCTCGCACCGACCGGCAATTCTCTGAAGCTTTTCTCCGCCCTACTCTTTCTGCTCAAACGCATTTAGTTGGCTATGAAATTATGTAATCTATACTAACAATATTCAGCAAAAAAGTCAAGTGTTTTTCTGTTTTTTGGCAAATTCTTTCTTGCCGTTTTTTGAATTTTTATTCATTCTGTTTTTTTCGAAAGGCTTTTTATCAAAACCCTTTTTCTCGAAAGTTTTATTTTCTTTCCGAACAAGAAGCACGACGGTTTCGCAGTGGTCGGTGAACGGGAACATATCGACCGGCTGGATTTTCCTGACTTCGTAACCGTTTTTTGTGATGAATTCAAGGTCTCGGGAAAGAGTTACAGGGTTGCAGGAAACATATACAAGGCGTTTCGGCGCAAGAGTTTTAACCGCTGTAAGGAATTCCTCGGTGCTTCCGGCTCTCGGCGGATCCATGAAAACAACGTCGGCTTTTTCGCCTTCCGCAGCAAGTTTTACCATAAAATCGCCCGCATCGCCTTTATAAAATTCGATGTTTTCGATTTTATTTTCCTTTGCGTTCATTCTTGCGTCACGGACTGCGTTTCCGTTGAGTTCGACGCCGATTACTTCTTTTGCGTGTTTTGCGGCAACCATTCCGATTGTACCGATTCCGCAATAGGCATCGATTACCTTTTCTTTTCCTGTAAGACCCGCAAATTCGATTGCTTTGTTATAAAGCACCTCCGTCTGGAGCGGGTTTATCTGATAGAAAGAGCTGGGCGAAATTCTGAAGCGGCATCCGCAGAGTTCATCGGTAATATATCCTTTTCCGTAGGAAACCTTTTCCCTTTCGCCAAGGACCATGCTTGTTCTTTTTTCGTTGATGTTGACCACAACAGTCGAAATTTCCGGATGGAGTTTAAGAAGTTCCTTAACGAAGTTGTTTCCCGAAGGGAAAATATGGGTTCCGAGAACGAGAACGACCATTATTTCTCCGGTTTTGATTCCGCGGCGAACAAGAACATGGCGAAGAAGACCTTTTCCCGTATCCTCGTTGAAAGGTTCCATTTTGAAACCTTTGAGAAGACTTTTAACGGTTCTGATGATTTCCTGGCATTTTTCGTCTTCGATAAGGCATTTATCAACCTGGACGATATAATGGGTTCCTTCGGAATAGGTTCCGCAGATTATATTTCCTTTTTTATCCTTTCCGAAAGCGGCGGTTACCTTGTTTCTGTAAAAACAGGGATAGCGCATTCCGAGAATTCTTTCAAGTTTTCCGAATCTTCCGAGGAGTTCTTCCTCGTTTTTCTGTTTTATCTCAAGCTGTTCCGGATAGGGCATGCCGGTATAGCGGCAGCCTCCGCATTTTTTTGCAACTACGCAAACGCTCGGCACAAAAACACATCCTTTAAAAAAGATTTTTCCAAGATAAATTATATCATAACAACATTTTTTTTACAATAAAAAAGCGGCGGGTTTTCACCGCCGCAGGTTTGTATTTTTATTTCTTTTCAAGTTCATTCGCAAGACTTTCGATCACGCCTTTTCGGGTGATTATTCCGCAAAAAACTCCCCTTCCGTCAACAATCGGAACAAAGTTCTGGTTGGAAACGGCGACAATTAC
>JAZUAX010000037.1:0-1853 GCA_045638185.1 Oscillospiraceae bacterium
GCGAAAGCAGAAACAGCCATGCTGAGAGCAAGAACAAGAGCAAGAACAAGAGCAAGAGCTTTTTTCATGTTTAGTTTCCTCCTAAAATATTTTTTTAGGTATAGAGGGAAAATTTTGAAAAAATGGAGGAATTATTGTTTGAAACGGCTTTTTTTAACAAAAAGCAACTTGATAAACTGGACAGGAGTTGGCCATTCTTCAAAATGCGACGGATATCTTTTCCATTTCCAAAGCACGTGTGTCGGGCATTACGTGGCTATAAAGATCCATTGTCATGGCAAGGGAACTGTGTCCAAGAATCGTTTTTAAGACCTGGGGCGACATTCCGGCTTCTATGGCGCGTGTTGCAAAAGTATGACGGAAAACATGGGGAGTTATTCTTTCAAAATTATATCCGCTTTCATTTATTCTTTTTACTATTTTGTCAAGCTCATCCTGGACACTGTCACGGCAGAGAGGATTTCCGTTTCGGTTTATAAAAATATATTCATCAGGAGAATGCTCGGAAAAGTTTTGAGCACCGAGCAGATTGAGAATGTCTTCTGTAAGGGGAATATCACGAACGGAGGAACGGGTTTTGGGGGTATCTTCAAAGAAACCGCGGTGCTCAAGATATTTAAGGGTTCGCCGAATGTGCAGAACGTGATTTTCAAAATCGATATCGGAATATTTTAGCCCGCGAAGTTCTCCATTACGTAATCCGGTGCGAAGCATAAGAATAAAAAAATCATGCATTCGGCTTTCTTTGGAAAAATTCAGGAATAATTGCTGTTGTTCTTTTGTAAGAGCATTTTTGGACAAGGAAGGGATTTTTCGCGGAAGAATAATGTTTTTTGCAGGGTTGCGATCAAGCATTCCGTTTAATTCCGCTTGGTGGAGAGAACCGTTAAGAAGAACGAAAACAATTCTTATTGTTGAGGAGGAATAGCCCTTTTTATAAAGCGAATTGAAGATTTTCTGGATATCGGTACAATGAATATCACAGATAGGAACTTTTGAAAGGAAAGGCGATAAGAGGCTTTTGTAATATTGTTTATATGTTTCGTATGTCCCGGTTTTTACGCTGAATTTTTTATATTCATCAAGCCAGAGATAAAACCATTCATCAAATAACATTTTTGAATTTTCAATGATTGAATCGGTAGAAAGCTTGTATCGAAGTTCTATGAGCTTTGTGCGCGTTTCGGAAACGGTTTTTCCGTGTACCGCGTAGTTTTTGCCTTTTGAAGAAACCCTTCCTTCGAATGTATTTCCGCGCTGGCGTATTCCTTTTGGAAGTTTTCTTCCGTATTTATCTTTTGCCATTTTTTATTACATCTCCTTTTTTTTGATTTCTGCAATTTAATTATAGCAAAAGAAATAATGGGCTATCTTTATATATTTATACTATTATTATATATAAAGGCGGATTTTAAGGGATTATAATTTTATAAAATGATTTTTTAATAAAATATAGCTTTTGGAATCGTTTCCAATACTGAAAAATAATTCGTCCGCTAAGCCGGGTGTTCCGTGTTAACAGGCTAAAGCGGTTTTGTAAAATATGGTTAAAACGCAGATTTTTGACTTGATTTTTTGGTGAAAATGCTGTAAAATATGTTAGAAACACCCGGTAAGGTGTACGCAGAAAGACTTGGCTAAAATTAACGAAAAAAATTTAAAAAAATCTTGAAAAATAACGAAAAAACGCTTGACAAAAGGGTTTACATATAATATAATATGTCTTGCGTGACTGCAACAAGGCGGATGCTATGCAAGCATATCACTTGTGTGACGTCCGCACGATATGCGATGAAGCGGGAGGTTGCTGTCTGTCTGACAGGTAATTTCCGCAGAGTATGTCCGATTTTAAA
>JAZUAX010000038.1:0-1617 GCA_045638185.1 Oscillospiraceae bacterium
GATGAAATTTTTGATCTGGTAAAAGAATATTGCAAAACCCAGATGACCGACGTTGCCTATAACCTTTGGATAAAGGATATCGAACCGGTCAGACTCACCGTTGACGAAGCTTTTTTAAGCGTCAATTCCGAATTCAAACAAAACATCGTTTCCGAAAAATATAAGGAACTTCTTTCAAAAGGTTTTGAAGGCGTTCTCGGTTTTCCCGTTGAAGTAACGATCGAACTTACTTCCGCCGCACCGAAAAAAACCGCCCAGGAACAAAAACCCCTTCCGGAACCGGAAGTTGTTCTTGAACCCGGCGAATATGCCTATACTTTCGATACTTTTATCGTCGGTTCCTCCAACAAATTCGCCCATGCTGCGGCAATGGCGGTTGCAACCCATGATATAAGAAACTATAACCCGCTTTTCATCCATGGCGATTCCGGTCTCGGAAAAACCCATCTTCTTTTCGCAATCATGAACGAAGTAAAAAGAAGAAGACCCGATGCGGTTGTGGAATACGTAAAAGGCGAAGAGTTCACAAACGAACTTATTTCCGCAATCAGAAGCCAGACAACTCCGGATTTCCGCGAAAAATACCGCAAGGTCGATTATCTTCTCGTTGACGATATCCAGTTCATCGCTGGACGCGATTCCACACAGGAAGAATTTTTCCACACTTTCAACGCACTTCATGAAGCGCAGAAACAGATCGTTCTCGTTTCCGACCGCCCTCCGAAAGAAATAAAAACTCTTGAAGACCGTCTCCGCACCCGTTTTGAAATGGGTCTTATGGCGGATATCCAGCCGGCGGATTTTGAAACAAGAATTGCAATCATCCAGCGCAAGGCAGACCTCCTTAAAATGGATATGCCTATCGAAGTTGCGGAATATATCGCCAACAACCTCAAAAGCAATATCCGCCAGCTTGAAGGCGCAGTAAAGAACATAAAAGCAAATTCGCTTATCTATGAAAACAAACCCATCACAATTATGATGGCCCAGACCGCAATCCGCGATATCCTCAACGATAACCAGCCGATTCCGGTAACAATCAGTAAAATAATAAGCGAAGTCGGAAGAACCTTCAATATTTCCGAACAGGATATTAAAAGCAACAAGCGCGCCGCAAATATAAGCCGCGCACGCCAGGTTGCAATGTACGTAATAAAAGAAGTTACCCAGATGAGTATGGCTTCCATAGGCGACGAATTCGGCGGAAGAGACCATTCAACAGTCGTCTATGCAATAAGCCAGACAGAAAAGATGATGAAAACCGATTCACGCCTTCGCGAAATAATCGAAGACATCACCAAAAACGTCCGGGATTCCTGAACTTTTCAACATGTTGAAAATAAATGAAAGAATGTTAAATTAACATACTTTTCACAATTAAGCTTTTTTTATTCAACATCCATAAAATGGAAGAATTTTCTTTAAACTTTTCAATATTTTTTCAATATCTTTTTTAAAAAATTTTTTGCCTGAAAAACGGCTTAAAAAAAGCTTTCTTTCTTTTTTTCAACATTTTCAACAACCCCTACTGTTATTACTGAATAATACTATTCTTTCTTTCTGTTTGGAGGAGATTTTATGAAATTTTCTTGCAGCCGCCAGGAACTTTCCGAAGCG
>JAZUAX010000039.1:0-3042 GCA_045638185.1 Oscillospiraceae bacterium
ATACGGTTGGGACAAAAAGACGGCGGAATATAACCTTTATAACAACGGTTACAGAATTTACGCCACCGTTGACAACCGTATCCAGAAAATAGTCGAGGATTATTATGAAAATCCGGACGGCTTCCCGAAAGTCCGCAACGCTGAACAGCCGGATTCCGCCTTTGTTGTTCTTAACTATCAGGGCGAAGTTGTTGCAATTGTCGGCGGAAAAGGCGAAAAAACCGGTTCCCGACTTTTCAATATTGCCGCCCACGGCAAGAGACACATCGGTTCCACAATCAAGCCCATTTCCTCCTATGCTCTTGCAATTGAAAACGATCTTATAACCTTCTCAACGGTCATCACCGACGAACCGATTTATAAAGAAGGCGAAACGGTCGGCAGCACCACCTTTAAGGCCGACTGGCCTATCAACTATTTCGCGGGATATATGGGCGACGTTGACGTAAGAACGGCGGTTGCCCGTTCCATAAACACCATTCCTGTAAAACTCGTAACCCTTCTTACCCCCAGAACGGTTTTCGATTTCCTTACCCAGAAGCTCCATATAACCACACTTGTTGAAACCGGAACAAACAACGACGTTGCTGTTGCACCGATGGCTCTCGGTTCCTTTACCGAAGGCGTTTCTCCCATTGAACTCGCAGGCGCTTATCAGATGATAGGAAACGGCGGACTTTATATTGAGCCCCATTCCTACACCAAAGTTCTCGACAGCGAAGGCGCCGTTGTTCTCACAGCCAACACCGCTCCGGAACGTGTTATCTCCTCGGAGACTTCCATGATCCTCAACAAACTCTGCCAGGAAGTTGTTTACGGTCAATATGGTACCGCAAACTCCACCGCACAGATCCCCGGATTTACCGTTGCGGGAAAAACCGGTTCCGCTTCCGACAACACCGACCTTTGGTTCGTTGGCATGACTCCTCAGTATCTCGGCGTTTGCTGGCTTGGCTATTCCGAAGGAATGAAAGAAATAAAATACAGCACTTACCCCACTCCCGTAATCTGGCAGTCCATTATGAAGCAGGTTATGGTCGGCGAAGACCCGAGCGTTAAATTCCCGGAAAGCACAAACGTTGTTTCCGCAACTTACTGCACCGCTTCCGGCGATCTTGCCGGCGGCGCCTGTTCCGAAACCAAAACAGGCTGGTATAAAAAGAACAACCTTCCCGGAAACTGCACCAGATGCTACGGCGATTCCAACGGAATCTGGATCACCGACGGTGAACCGGACGAAAAACCCGGAATTATTATTGAATAATATCAAAAATAAAAAAAGAAGCGTCTTTAAAGGGCGCTTCTTTTTTTGCTTTTTTCCGCCGGTGCGGTTTTGTGCTACACTTTTTATTTTAAATATGGTATTATTATTTTATATATAAGCTTTTTTAAGGAAAGGCGGTGCGGATTTTGCTCCGTTTTATAATCGGCACAAACGAAGAAGCAAGAAGAAAAATTTTATATGAAGATATCGCAAAGGAAAAATCCGCTTTTCTTATTGTTCCGGAACAGTTTTCCTTCGAAAGCGAAAAGCTCCTTGATGAATTCCTCGGTACTGAAAAATCCCGGAACGTTGAGGTACTTGGCTTTTCGCGCCTTTGCAACAGCATTTTCCGCCGCTTCGGCGGAATTGCCGGAGAATATACCGACGACACCGCAAAACTTTTGCTTATGGGTGCAGCCCTTTCTTCCCTTGAGGACGAACTTAGCTACTATAAGAAAAATATCCACGGCGCACCTTTTATCCAGAAACTTGTTGCGGCGGATACGGAATTTAAAAACGCCGGAATTTCCCCGGCGGAACTTGCGGCAATTTCCGGAAAAGGCGGAACCTTGGGCGAAAAGGCTGCGGACCTTTCCGCAATTTTTGAACTTTATAACGCAATGCTCGAAAAAAGCTGGATCGACCCTCTTACCGATATAAAAAGAGCCTGCGAAATTCTTTCGGAAAACGATTTTTTCAGCGAAACCGCTGTTTTTATCGATAACTTCACAGGTTTTACCGGAAGCGAATATAAAATGCTCCGCATTATTCTGGAACAATCTCCTCTTGTTGAAATAAGCCTTTGCTGTGATTCGGTTTATGACCGCACCGGAGGCACCGGGCTTTTTTCAAAAACCCAGCGCACCGCAGGTAAACTTGAAAAACTTGCAAAGGATTCCGGCGCGGCGGTTAAAACTCCGGTTTTTGCCGAAAACGAAAACGATTTGAGACCGGAATCCATAATCGACCTTGAGGAAAATTTTTTGCAAACCCCTGCGCCAAAGGGCAAAAACCTTGGCGAAGTGCGTTTTATAAAAGCGCTCGATCCTTATGACGAGGCTAATTTTGTTGCGGTAATGGCGCGTTCCCTTGCCGAGGAACAAGGTTATCGCTGGCGCGACATGGCGATCATTGCAAGGGATCTTTCTCCTTATGAACATTCCCTTCCCGCAGCATTCAAAAGGGCCGGTATCCCTCTTTATATGGACAGAGCTGCGGAACTTTCCGCCCATCCTCTTTCCGCATTCATTTCTGCGGCTCTTTCCGCAGTTCGCGGAAATTTTGCATCCGCAGATATCCTCCGGCTTTTAAAAACCGGAATTCTGCCGGTTTCTGCGGAAGAAGCGGCGGAATTTGAAAACTATTGCTTTGTCTGGAATATCCGCGGTTCTCTTTTTCTTGAACCTTTTACCGGAAGTCCCGAAGGCTTTTGTGAAATGAAGCCGGAAGATGCAGAAAAGCTTGAAAGGCTCAACGCTCTCCGTGAAAAAATCGTTCTTCCGCTTGAAAAACTGCGCAGAAAACTTTCCGGCGCAAACGGAAAGGAATTTTCCGAGGCTTTTTATGATTATCTCACCGAATCCGAGGTAACGGAAGGACTTCGCAGACTCTATGACGAATTTTATGAGGCCGGCGAAACCGCCGCGGCAGAAAATCTGGATTCCTTCTGGAGTTTCACCGTTTCCGCCCTCGATAAATTTTCCTGCGCACTCGGCGAAACGGTTCTTGAAAAAGAAACCATGACAAGGCTTTTTGAACTTGTTGTCAGCGAGGAAGTC
>JAZUAX010000040.1:0-7323 GCA_045638185.1 Oscillospiraceae bacterium
TCCGACTTGGCTGAAGAGAGCATGGATATCGTTCAGGGAAAACTTGTTATGGTTTTCCGAATGGGAGCCCCGAAAACCGAACGCGAAAAGAATGCCGCAAGGGTTCTTTCTGCTCTTTATGGCGGAACCGCTTTTTCAAAACTCTTTATGAACGTCCGCGAAAAAATGAGCCTTTGCTATTATGCGGATTCCCATTTTGAACGCGGAAGCGGAATTATGATAGTCGATTGCGGAATTGAATTTGAAAACCGCGAAAAAGCTCAGCAGGAAATTATAAACCAGCTTGAACTTGTTGCAAAAGGCGATTTTACTGATGAAGAATTCGAAAACACCAAAGGAGCAATTCTCAACAGCCTCGGCTCCGTTGGCGATACCCTCTATTCTGTCGAAGGTTGGTATATGAGCGGAATCATCGAAGAAAACATCATTACCCCTGAAGAGGATAAAAAAGCGATCGGAGAAATCACAAGGGAAGAAGTTATGAACGCAGCGGAAAAAGCAAAGCTTGCAGCGGTTTTCTTCCTTAAAGGAGGCGAAAAGGAATGAACCATAACATGACTAAAATTGAAAACAAACGCCTCGGAGATTGTTATTATAAAGTTGAGCATTCAAGTGGGCTTACCATTCTTATGGCGCCTATGGAAGGCTTTTCCACCGCTTATGCAATGTTTGGAACAGCCTACGGTTCCATTGATACCTGTATAAAAACCGCAGAGAACGGAGAATTTAAAAAACTCCCGGAAGGAATTGCCCATTATCTTGAGCATAAGCTTTTTGAAAGCGAAGAATGTTCCGCTTTCGACCGCTATTCCAAAACCGGAGCAAACGCAAATGCATTCACTGCTTTTGACAGAACGGCATATCTTTTTGCCTGTTCCGATAATTTTGAGGAAAGCATGGAAATCCTTCTCGATTTTGTAACCCATCCTTATTTTACTCCCGAAACTGTTGCAAAAGAGCAGGGAATAATCGGCCAGGAAATCAGAATGTATGACGATTCCGCCGATTGGAGAGTCCTTTTCAATCTCCTTGGCGCGCTTTACCATAAAAATCCGGTAAAAATCGATATTGCGGGAACAGTTGAATCAATTGCGGAAATAACTTCCGACCTGCTTTATGAGTGCTATAACACATTCTATAACCTCCATAACATGGTACTCACAGTTGCGGGAAATTTTGACATGGAAACGGTGCTCAAAGTTGCGGATAGAGTGCTCAAACCTGCAGAAGATTTTTATCTTGAACGCGCAGTTTGTGATGAACCGGATTCGGTAGTGGAAAATTACGTTGAACAGCATCTTCCGGTTTCTGTTCCTATGTTCAACATCGGCTTCAAAGGAAAAACCGGAACCGAAGCGGAAAACTTCCGCGGAAGCATTCTTGATGAAATCTTCATCGAAGCTCTCTGCGATGATTATACTAAGGTTTACCGCGAACTTTATGACGAAGGACTTATCAACGCAACCTTCGGAAGCGAAGTTTTCTGCGGAAGAGATTATATTTCAATCTTCCTTTCCGGCGAAAGCCGCGAACCTGAAAAAGTTTATAACCGCCTTAAAGAGGAATTTGAGCATTTCCTTGAGCATGGAATTCCTGAGGATATCTTCACCTGTGCTCAAAGATCGGTTTACGGACACTATATGCGTTCTTCCGAAAGAGTAACCGGAGTTGCAACAACCCTTTTCAACTGCCATTTCCCTGAAGTGGATATGTATGAGCTGATTGATATTGCAGCAAATGCAACTCCCGAAAACGTTATCGAACGCGTTAAGGCGACCTATTCCGCGGAAAATTCCGCACTTTCCGTAGTCAGACCCTGACATAAAAGGAGGCACAAATTTATGACAGATGTTATCAGTTTTCCCGGTCTGGGACTTGAATTTGAAATAAGCCGTGTGGCTTTTTCTCTCGGCTCAACAGATATTTATTGGTATGCGGTGCTTATTGCAACAGGATTTTTGCTCGCTTTGCTTTTCGTTTTCAAAAACACAAAACATTTCGGAATAGATTCCGACAGAGCGGTTGATGTAATCTTTTTTGCAATGATTCTCGGAATAATCGGCGCAAGAGCTTATTATGTTGCGTTCCAATGGGATATGTATAAAGATAACCTTATGGAAATTTTCAATATCCGAGGCGGCGGCCTGGGCTTTTATGGCGGAATAATAGGCGGAATAATAGGCCTTATAATCGGCTGTAAATTTCGCGGACAAAACATTTTTGCTTTCCTTGATATTGCCGGAGGCGCAGTCCTTATCGGACAGGGAATCGGCCGTTGGGGAAACTTTGTGAACAGCGAAGCTTTCGGTTCCAACACAAATCTTCCCTGGGGAATGACCAGCCCGAAAATTGCCGCATATATTGCAAGACATTCCGAAGAAACCATGGGTGCGGTTATGGATCCCAACCTTCCGGTCCATCCGACTTTTTTCTATGAATCTCTCTGGTGTGCAATTGGTCTTCTTGTTTTCTGTTACGTTATGAAAAAACGAAAATTTGACGGCCAGATGATGCTTTTCTATCTC
Organism: Oscillospiraceae bacterium; assembly: GCA_045638185.1. GTDB lineage: Bacteria > Bacillota > Clostridia > Oscillospirales > Ruminococcaceae > UMGS1668. Next base: position 2,526 of record JAZUAX010000040.1, read on the forward strand.
GGCTGGAACGGTTTTGGAAGAATGATCATAGAAGGACTCCGTACCGACAGCCTTATGATAGGTCCCTTCAGAGTTTCCCAGCTTCTCGGAGCTTTGATGTTCCTTTTTGCAGTTTGCGCATTTTTTGCAGTAACTAAGCTTATGAAATCGGAAAATAAACCGGAATGGATCGGAATTTTTGCCGAAACCGAAAAAGGAAAGCTTGTTGCCGAAGGAAAATGGGATTATAAAAACAACTGCGAAAAAGCTGCGGTTGCCGAAAAAGCTGAAACGGAGGAAACCGAAGATGGCAACGATAATTGACGGAAAGAAAATTGCGGCGGAAGTTCGCGCTGAACTTAAAGAAAAAATAGACAGAATGGTTGCCGAAACAAAAAGAAGACCCGCTCTTGCGGTAATTCTTGTTGGTGAGGACCCCGCTTCAAAAGTTTATGTCCGCAACAAAGCAAAAGCCTGCGAGGAAATCGGCGTTGCAAGCGAAGTTGTTACTCTTGCTGCAGATATAACTCAGGAAATGCTGGAATATATCATAAATTCCTATGCCGCAAGAGTTGATATCGACGGAATTCTTGTTCAGATGCCTCTTCCGGAAGGCCTTGATGGCGAAAGAGCCCTTGCCTGCATTCCTGCGGAAAAAGACGTTGATGCTTTCCATCCGGAAAACGTAGGCCATATTATGCGCGGAGATTACCGCTTTTTGCCCTGCACTCCGGCAGGAGTTATGGAACTTCTTCATCGCTACGGAATTTCCCCCGCAGGCAAAAAATGCGTGGTTATTGGAAGAAGTGATATAGTCGGAAAACCTATGGCTATGATGCTTCTCCACGAAAACGGAACTGTTGAAATCTGTCACAGCCGAACCGCAAATCTTGCGGAAGAAACCCGCACCGCTGATATCCTTGTTGCGGCCGTGGGAAGACCGAAATTCGTGACAGCCGATATGGTAAAAGATGGCGCAGTTGTTATTGACGTAGGTATCAACCGCGACGAGAATGGAAAACTCTGCGGCGACGTTGATTTCGAAAATGTGGAGCCTAAGGCAAGCTTTATAACTCCGGTTCCCGGCGGAGTCGGCCCTATGACCGTTGCAATGCTTATGAAAAACACCGTTACTGCGGCGGAAAAGAAAAAGATATAAAATAAAAAATCTCCTCCCGAATTTCGGGAGGAGATTTTTTCTGTTTTATTGCGCTTTGTTAAAAAGCTCTTCGGTTTTGGAAAAATGGTCTTCATAAAAAGTTGAAACATAGTTTCCGCCTTCGAGCATTGTGGAAGTGAAAACATTGTTTGCGTCAACGTAAATGCAATGTTCTGTTTCAACGTAAGTGAAAGTTATTTTATATCTCGGAAAATCCATGGGTTTGGAAGTACTTTCGGGGAAAAGATTCATTCCGTCGGAAATCCAGAAAACGGAATGGCACTGGTATTCACTCATTGAAACAGTTTTGCCGCTTTCATTTTCATATTCATCAATGTTTGCGTAATAAGTTATTTTTGCGTTTTCGGTTTGGGAAAAGGGAGAAAGATTATAGTTTCCGTCCGGCCAGCGGAAATAGATGTTCTGAATGAAACCATCTTTAAAATATTCAGCCTTTGTGTTCGGCCTTATTCTGTAAATTTCGTCATTAAGGTCGATGGAACCGATTTCGGAATACATTTTATCTTCTGCGCAATCCTCTTCGGTAAGAACGCCGCCTTCGATTATTTCAGGGTTTCCGTTTTCGTCATAAATTATTACGGTATTTGGTTTCATCCAAAGTGGATAATAACCGAGAGCAGTGATTTCTTCGAAAGTTAAAAAGGATTTGGGGTCAATTTCTTCTTCCGGTTCAGAAGGTTCTTCGGTAATTTCTTCCGGTTCTTCGGGAATTTCCGGTTCGGAAGATTCTTCTGATGTTTCGGAACTTGTTTCATTTTCGGAAAGAACAGGTTCGGTTGGTTTTTGAGAACAACCGACAAAGAACATAACAAGAGCTAAAAGAGTAAGAAAGATTAAGATTTTTTTCAAAGCTGTCACTTCCTCGTTGTTAATTTCAATAATATTATAAAAAAGTTAAGGTGAGCAAGTCAAGGCAATATTACAAAAAGGAATAAAAAACGCTCCCGAAAAATTCGGGAGCGTTTTTTGCTGCATTCTGTGAAAAATGCAAAATCATCTCATATAATCGAACTCGATATCGAGAATGCTTACAGTGTCACCTTCGTTGATACCCATTCTTTCAAGCTCATCGATGATTCCGGAAAGACGGAGAACCCTCTGGAAGTACTGAAGGGATTCGTAGTCGTCAAGATCAACGTAACCAAGAGCATGCATGAGCCAGGGTGCTTCAACAACATAAATTCCGTCTTCGATATGGATTTTGAATTCCTGTTTGGAAGTGATTTCTTCTCTGGTGGGAGCTTCGGTCTCATATCTTACGATAGGCGGAAGTTTTGCAAGTTCTGCGGCAACGGCGTTGGTAAGTTCTTTAACGCCTTCACCGGTTGCAGCGGAAATGAGATAGGTTTTGAAACCGTTTTCTTCTGCAAATTCGTTGAATTCGTCGATCATTTCCTCGATGGAAGCATCTGCTTTGTTAAGAGCAACGATCTGGGGACGCTTTGCAAGTTCGGGGTTGAACTTTTCAAGCTCATAGTTGATCTGTTTGTAATCATCGATGGGGTCGCGGCCGTCCATTGCGGAAATATCCACAACATGGAGGATGAGTCTGCAGCGTTCAACATGGCGAAGGAAATCGTGGCCAAGGCCTACGCCTTCGGAAGCACCTTCGATAAGACCGGGGATATCGGCCATTACGAAAGAACTGCCTGCATCCATTTTTACAACGCCGAGAACAGGGGTAAGGGTTGTGAAAGGATAGTTTGCAATTTCCGGTTTTGCGGCGGAAACAACGGAAATAAGAGTGGATTTACCAACGTTGGGGAATCCTACAAGACCTACGTCCGCAAGGAGTTTGAGTTCAAGAGTTACCTCGAATTCTTCGCCGGGGAAGCCGGGTTTTGCAAATTTGGGGATCTGGCGGGTTGCAGAAGCAAAATGCTGGTTGCCCCAGCCGCCTTTGCCGCCTTTTGCAACAATATGGGGTTCGCGGTCGGAAATATCCGCAAGGATTCTTCCGGTTTCTGCTTCGCGAATAAGGGTTCCTACCGGAACTTTAATAACAAGGTCCGGAGCAGATTTTCCGGTCATGTTGCTGCCGGAACCGTTCTTGCCGTTTTCGGCAATATAACGTTTTTTGAATTTAAAGTCAATAAGGCTGGAAATGTTGGTGTCGCCGACAAAAACAACATTTCCGCCTTTGCCGCCGTCACCGCCGTCGGGACCGCCGGCGTTTACATATTTTTCACGATGAAATGTAACTGCGCCGTTGCCGCCGTTTCCGGCCTTGATTCTGATTTTTGCGGTATCGACAAACATCTTTATACCTCCGATTGATCTTTGATTGTAAGCTCCATATAGCTTTCCTGCTGTATGAAGCCGAGCTTTTCATATAGCGGTCTTCCGTCTTTTGAAGCGCCGAGCCAGAGCTTTTTGATTCCGCGTTTTTTCGCATCATTGAGAAGTTCTGTCAGAAGCATTTTTGAAAGACCTTTTCTGCGGTGTTCCGGTGCTGTATATACATTCGTAACATAACCGCGAACACCGATTTTATTCGTGTAGGAAGGCGGCAGATCATAATATATCACAGCCGCCGTCGAAAGAAGTTTTCCGTTTTCCTCAGCAATAAGCTGGAGAAAATCTTCTGAAACAAGCCATTTTTTAAAGAAAGCATCAAGCTCTCGATCGATATCACAATCGGGCGCAATGCCTTCATCGATAAGCTGGAGCTTGCGCGTTTCGGAAAGAAGCGCGGAATCTTTAAGTTCGGCTTTTCGGATTATCATTAGGAAAACCTCCTTTTGCAAAAAGGCAATTTAAAAAGGGACGGAATTCCGTCCCTTTTTTCAACGCGGGCAGATTACTGCTCGACAGGATATACGCTTACCTTTTTGCGGTCTGCACCGAAGCGTTCGAATCTTACAACACCGTCGGTGAGAGCGAAGAGGGTATCGTCGGAACCTTTGCCAACGTTGTTACCGGGATGGAAGTGAGTTCCGCGCTGTCTTACAAGGATGTTACCTGCAAGAACAAACTGACCATCGGCTCTCTTCGGGCCAAGGCGTTTGGATTCGGAATCACGGCCGTTTTTAGTGGAGCCCATACCTTTTTTATGGGCGAAGAACTGCATACTGAGTCTAAGCATGTTATTATACCTCCGTAATTATAAGGTTGATTGTGTTCGGAAAATCCTCGGAAAGAAGTTTTAAATGAAGTCTTAACGCCGAAACAAAATGCGTTGCCGCGGGTCTCGGGTTAGGAGGAAGAATGCATTCGATACAATCTTCATAAACGTTAACCTCACAGTTAACCTTCACAATTTCTGTAATTCCGTTGATAGCCATTTGAACGGCCGAACTTACCGAAGCACAGACAATGTCTTTTCCGCTTTCGGCAAAACCTGCGTGTCCGCTTATTGCAAAACGCTTAGGTTCGCCTTTCTTATAAAAGAATTCTGCGCGGATCATCGTTAATTAGCCTTCGATTGCTTTAACAAGAAGTTTGGTATAGGGCTGACGATGACCGAGAGCGCGTTTGCTACCTTTTTTGGTGCGATAAGTGAAAACATTGATTTTCTTGCCTTTGCCGTTTTTAACGACTTCTGCGACAACTTTTGCGCCTTCAACATAGGGAGCACCTACTTTGAGGGATTCGCCGCCGAGAACAAGAACCTTATCAAGAGTGATTTCTTCGCCTTCG
>JAZUAX010000041.1:0-9694 GCA_045638185.1 Oscillospiraceae bacterium
CTTTTCTTGTCATTTTAACAATCCTCCAATAAAAAACCTCCCCGATTTTTACCGAGGAGGGAAAACTCGTTTTATATTTTCAAACAACATAAATTTATAGAATAATTATATCACTATTTATTATATTTACAATAGAAAAAAGTAAAAAATATGCAAAATTTTTATGAATATACATTTTAAAAGAGGACCGTTTTGAGGTCCCCTTTTTCTTTTTATTTATTAACTTCAACAATTGAAATATTTTCGACCGGAACGCTGGTTTCCTGAATAATAGCATCTTTGATTACTGCTGCTTCTGTAGGAAGAAGTCCTTCTGTTTGTACCATGACATCCGCATGTTCTCCGGAAATATATACAATGCAGTCTTCAAATCCTTTTCCTTTTATTATTGTTTCAATCTTATTCTCAAGTTCCATATTTGCAGCAATTTCGCTGGCTTTTTCTGCAAGAACAGCAATTTCTTCACCATTATTTTCAGCGCTTCCGTAAAGGTTTTCAATAGTTGCCACAGCTTCATCACGTGATTGCTGTCTGGCAACTCTTGCTTCGCTGAAATATACGGCAGAATCACTTATTTCACCTTCGGTTTTTCCTTCAACCAAAATTGAATCTCCGTAGTTCTTCCCTGTTTCAATAAAATTATCAATATCTCCTGCAGCATAGAGATAATTTACGTATACTGCGGCGGAAAGCATAAGTACCATGGAAGCAACGGCAATATGTTTTTTCTTTAAATTAAAACTGAATTTTTTATTTTTGATATTTTTAACAAAATCAAAAATATTCTTTTTCTCTTTTACATTTTCAATCGGAAGCTCAACGCTTTCATAATTACTGATACTGGTCATTGTTTTCCTCCTTATATCTACTATGCCATTTCGGCAACATTGACTTTATTTGACGGAATATCAAGAAGAGCAGAAACTGATTTTATTATTTTTTCTTTTAGCAAAGGATCGTTTCCTCCTTCGCAAACAATAAGAACACCGCGGATTTTTGCTTCATATGTTTTTATTAAAAGTGCATTTTCGCCTTTTTCCCCTTCTATAATTACAAATTCATTTTCATTTGAATGTTCGGAATCGTCTTTATTTTCTGCAAAATTTTCGGCAAAGCAAAGCTCTTTGGAAGATTCAAAAGTTATGGTTACTTCGGTTTTTCCTGCACCTTTTATTTTTGAAATCGCATCTTCTAATCTGTTTTCAAGATCTTCATCATTTTCAAAAAATTCAGAAGTATCTGAAGAAAAAGATTTATCGTTTTTTGTTTCGATTTTTGTAAACCAATCCGAAATCATTATAAGCATAATTCCGGATAAGCCGATAAACAAAAGCAACATAGTTTTTTTGTTCTGATTTGATTCAAAATAAGTTTTAATTTTTTTAATATTATTCTTAATTTTATCCATCTGCGTCTTCTCCCAAAACCGTTATATTCGGTTTTACGCCTGTTTTTTGAAAAATTTTGTTTTCTATTTCATAAATATTTTCGATATCCGATAAAATCAAAACGAATTTGTTAATATCTATGCTTCCTGATTCGGAAATATTAACGCTTACAGAAATATCTTTTGTTTCAATATTTTCTTCCGCCAAAATTTCTTCCGCTGCACGGATCAATTCAGATTCTATATAATCTGTGGAGTTTTCGATGAATTTATTTTCTGAATAACTTTCTTCATCTATATTTTTTTCGAAAAAAGAAGGAATGCTGCAATTTAATTCAGTAAGTGGAGAAATTACGATACAAAGAAAAAAAACACATAATATTGTTTTAAATGTTTTTGAGGAACTGTTTTCAGGAAGAAGCATATTCATTATTCCGCCTGAAACGGAAGCACAGCAGATTGAAAAAGCCCAGTTTTTAAAAGTTTCCAATTTTACAAACCTCCTCCGGTCATTAACATTATCGTAACAGAAAAAACAAACATTACCGCAGTGACAGTAACCAGCGAAAGCATTATACCCAATACAGATGAAGATGACGATAAAACAGATGAAAGATTTTTACATTCGAGAATGTCACTTATTCCGGAAGAAAGTGAAAGACATATTCTCCAAACAACAAGATTTAAAATAGCAGGAAGAAAGATTGCAGCAATTACAATTATTGCATATGTACCAAGCAGATTTTTTGTAATATTAAGACAGGAACGAATTGTTGATAAAGAATCAGAAATGGTGCTTCCAACAACAGGAACTGCTGATCCGATAATAAATCGGGCAGTTTTTGAAAATGTACCATCTGTAGAAGATGAAATTAGAGTTCCGAGCCCCATGATTCCCGAAAAAACTGTCATTGCCCCACAAATTATCCATGTAGCAAAATTTTTTATTGTTTTTGCTATTTCTTCTGTTTTAATTCCCGAAAATGAACCCGCAACTGATATTGCAAGATATATTCCTATAAGAGGAGCGGCTATTTCTCCGGAAATTCTGGATATAATTGTAACAGTACTCAGCATAAGCGTTCTGAATCCTATAGCAGAAGATACATATCCTGATGCAGTGATTGCAGAAGAGTACACCGGAATAAAGCAAAGCATAAAATTTGAACATTCATTTATTATGTTTGCTGAAGAAACGGCCACATCTTTTATCGGAATTAAAAAAACAGATGCCGCGGAAAGAGTTGAAACAGAATTTATTACTGTTTCACATTGTTTGAAATCTTCACAAAAACTTTTTGTTAAAGAACCTATAATTGCAGAAACCGTTATGATGAGCACAGCTTTAAATGGCTCTGTAATTTTGAGCATCAGACTTTCTATCAGAATTTTAAGGAAATCTTTTGCTGAAAAAGAAAGAAGTTTTTCAGTATCAAATCCGTTAATACCAAGCTCTTTTAAAAGATCAGATGTTTCTTCAGAAAAAGATTCTGACAAATCGTATTTTTCGGCAGTTTCCAATTGTTTTTCAAGTATATCTTCTTGGTATGATCCGGAAAGAAAAACAGAAAAAATCAAAATTATATAAATTATCCTATATTTCATAGTTCTGTAAGTTTTTTTATTATATCTATTATTTCGGAAAAAAGCGGAAGAGAATTTATAACCGTTATTGCTTTTCCTGCAAATTCAATTTTTGATGATATTGAACTTTGTCCACAATCTTTGCATGTTTCTGAAGCTATTTTTGTTACGGCACATATTCCAAAACAACGAAAAAGAATCTCATATTTTTCTTTATCTATTCCGGAAAGAGAAATCAGTTCGGAAATATATCTGAACACTTCGGAAAAAACACCGATTGTAAAAAATAAAATAATTATACCTGCAGAAAGCGCCGCTCCAAAAGCAAATTCTGGGCGATATTGTTTCAGCATGATTATTATTCCGGTGGAGATAATCCCGATTCCGGCAACTGTAAAAATATCACTCATAGCCCGAAAACAGATTTTACTGTATCAAAAAGGTTGCTTATTTCACCTATGAGCATCATGAGCACGGCAATGAGCCCGGCAAGTGTTGTCATCATAGCTTGTTCTTCCCTTCCGGATCGAATGAGCACCTGGTTGAGTACGGCAACAATTATACCTATTGCCGCAATTTTAAAGATCATATCAACATCCAAAATTTTCGCCTCGTTTCAATCAGATTATTATAATTGACACAAATATTCCCGAAAGAAAACCTAAATTTCTGCAAAGTTTTGCTTTTGAAATATAATCAGCCTCTTCCTTTTCATAAAGATTTTTTATTTTTGAGCGGCAAAATTCAAATTCCTTTATTTGTTCTTCGGAAGAATATTTTCCCAAAACCAAAAAAACTTCTTGCAAAAACAAATTTGCCGTTTTATTTTTACAAAATCCGGTTTGTTCTGATATATTTGATATGTTTACGGATTCATTTTTTTGAATCTCAACTAAAAAATCCTTTGTTTTTTCATCTCCGAAAACGGCACAGTTTTTAAAAATTTCATTTACTGTCATGTTTTCATTTTTTAAAAATAAAATTATATTTTTAATAAAATTTTCTATTCTTTTTATATCTTTTAGCATGGAAATATATCTGTTTCCGGATAAATAACCAATAGATGAAAAAGAAAAAACAATAAAACATATTCCTATAAATTTCATGAAAAAATTTCCTCCGAATTTATAATTTCGGTTATTTTAAAATCTTTTTCTAAAAAGACAAAATAACCAAAAATTCCGCTTTTTATGATTTTTTCCGTAAACGGTTTATTTATAAAATCTTTTTTATTAAAAGCATGTGCACTTGCAGCAATTTTTGTTCCACTTTTCATAGCGAAAAAAGCGGAATCGATATCATTTTTATCACCGAATTCGTCACAAATAACAAGTTCCGGAGACATGGATCGTACAGCAAATTCAACGCCGTCCTTTTTTAAAAATCCATTGAGAACAGAAGAATAACCCACATCAAACGAAGGTTCGCCATGACAAATTCCGGATATTTCGCCTCGCTCGTCCACAATTACGGTATGGTGTGTTACAGAATATCTTCTTGCCAGATCTCTTAATAATGTTGTTTTACCGGAACAAGGAGGACCTATTACCAGAATTCCGCTATCTTCTGCATATGCTATTATTTTTTCAGCAGCATTGGAAATTTCATGAGGGATCCTTATGTTAAGTGAAGAAACATCTTTTATTCCGGCAATTTTTTCTTTATCATAAAGAGCGGTTCCGCAGATTCCTATTCTTATACCGCCTTCAATTGTAATATATCCGCGGCATATTTCGTTTTTATATGCATGTACCGAAAATTCACACAAAGAAGCAAAAATATCTTTTATTTCGGATATGCTCACATTTTTATTTGTTCTTATAATTTTATCGTAAGTAACGATAAAAATAGGACTGTTTGCTGTTATTCTGATTTCTATAATTTTTTTAAAATTATCTGTATAAGAAAGAATCGTATCCGAAATTTCTTTGCCAAGTTTTGATAACAGTTTAACAAACCGTTTTTCCATTTATTTCACCTTCTTTTGTGAAATAATATGATAGCAAGTCCGAAAATATGCAAAAAGAAAAAGCCATGGAAATTCCATGGCTTTTTACATTTTTATTATTTTACCAGTTCAAGGAATTCTTTTTCGTCAATAATTTTAATTCCAAGACTTTGTGCTTTGGTAAGCTTACTTCCCGCTTCTTCACCGGCAAGAACGTAACTTGTCTTTTTTGAAACGGAAGAAGAAACTTTTCCTCCGTTTGCAATGATTATATCCGAAGCTTCGTTTCTTGTCATGGTTGGAAGTGTTCCGGTAAGAACAAACGTAAGTCCTGCAAAAATATCGGATTTTTCCTTTATTTCTGCGGTCATATCTACGCCGTATTCTTTGAGCCTTTCGATGAGCTTTTTGGATTGCTCGAGAGAGAAATAATCAAGAAGTGATTTTGCCATTACTTCACCGAAACCGTCTATAGAGCAAAGTTCGTCAAAATCCGCGTTCATAAGAGAATCAATATTGCCGAATTTTTCAGCAAGAATATCGGCTGTTTTCTGACCAATGTTTCGGATTCCAAGAGCATATATGACTCTTGCAAGTCCTGCTGATTTGGATTTTTCAATTGCGGAAATAAGGTTGTTTGCAGATTTTTCACCCATTCTTTCAATGGAGGAAATGTCTGTTGCAATTATTCCGTAAATATCCGGCTGTGATTTTATAATTTTATTTTCAACAAGAGCTGTAAGAATTGCCGGTCCCATTCCGTCAATATCCATTGCGTCACGGCTTGCAAAATGGATAAGATTGCGAAGGAGCTGTGCAGGGCAATCTGGATTTGGACAGCGCAGGACTGCCTCATCGGCTTCTTTAACGGCTTTTGTTCCACAGGCGGGACAGAATTCAGGTAATTTAAAAGTGCCTTCAATCGGCCCTTTTTCGGCTAATGCAACAACTTCAGGAATAATCTCCCCTGCTTTTCGGACTATTATATTATCACCGATGTTGATGTTTTTTGAATTGATAAAATCCTGATTGTGGAGCACCGCTCTTGAAACGCTTGTTCCGGCAAGCTGAATCGGTTCAAATACAGCGGTGGGAGTAAGGGCTCCGGTTCTTCCGACCTGAACTTCTATGTCGATAAGTTTAGTAATTTTTTCTTCAGGAGGATATTTAAATGCAACGGCCCATTTAGGATATTTTGCAGTGGAACCAAGTTGTTCCCTGTCGGCAATATTATTAACTTTAATTACGGCTCCGTCAATATCAAAAGTAAAGTTTTCCCTGTTTTCTCCAATATCCTTTATGTTTTTAACGGCTTCATGTATATCATTATAGCGGTTATAAAGAACGGAAACAGGAAAACCAAGGCCTTTCACAAAATCAAGACTTTCGCTATGGCTTTCAAATGTCTTTCCTTCACACTGCTGAATATTGAAAATAAATATATCAAGTCCGCGTTTTGCGCTGATTTTAGGATCTTTCTGACGCAGAGAACCGGCTGCTGCATTTCGGGGATTTTTAAAAGGCTTTTCTCCTGCAAGTTCCTGAGCATCAACCAGCTTTTTAAAAGTTTCCTTGGAAATATAAACCTCCCCGCGAAGTTCAAGATATGAAATTTCCGGGCAGTTTATTTTTTTCGGAATGGATGCAATGGTAAGAAGGTTATGGGTAACGTCTTCTCCGACAAAACCGTCTCCCCTTGTTGAACCGCGAACAAAAACACCGTTGCGGTATTCAAGTGAAACAGAGAGGCCATCAATCTTTGTTTCAACGACATATTCCGGATTATCTATTACGGAACGAACGCGGTTATCAAATTCATAAAGTTCTTCGTAGCTGAAAACATCCTGAAGACTTCCCATCTGAACTACATGCTGAACAGGTTCAAATTTCATGGAAGCGGCTCCTCCGACTTTTTGTGTAGGAGAATTCGGAGTTACAAACTCCGGAAAAGCGGCTTCAAGGTCGAGAAGCTCATGATAAAGCAGATCATATTCATAGTCATCCAGTTCAGGTGTATCAAGTTCGTAATAAAGTCTGCTGTGATAGCGAACCAGATCGCGTAGTTCGGTTATTCTTTTTTCGGCGGCTAATTTGTCCATAAAATCCTCCGGAAAACAAAAAATTATATAAATATTATACCACTTTTCAATTTATAAATAAATAAAAAAGGCGCGGATTTTCCGCGCCTTTTGATAAATAATTTTTTATCTGTTGATAACTGTAAACTGCATGCTTTCAAGAACATCAAGAGCTTTATCATTGAGAGATTTGTCGTTGCTTCCAACACAGAGAGCATCGATGATAATTTCTGCTTCCGGCTGTGCGGTTTTAAGAAGAACAGCATTGGCCATTACACAGATGTTTGTTACAACACCGCAAATTTCGATCTCATCATAGTTATAGTCTTTATGAAGTACAAGCATTGCAAGATCAAAGCTTCCGAAAGTATGTTTTCCAATGGTCATAGCGTCTTTGCAGGCTTCTCCGGTTTTGCCATATATTTTCCAGCCTTCGGTTCCGTTCTGACAATGAACTATGGGGAGTTTTCTACCTTCCTGCATTTCAAGATATGCAGGGCCATGGGTATCCATAGTATAAATAATATCGTGACCTTCGGCACGGTAAGCTTCAACTTTTGCGGCAATGCGCTCATCAAGAAGCTCTGCACCTTCAAAACCAAGGCTTCCATTAACAAAGTCGTTCTGATAGTCAACTACAACAAGAAGTTTTTTCATAGTAATTCTCCTTATATAAAATGATTATTCGTCAAGTTCGCCGCAAAGGTCTTTTTCCATAAGCTCTTCGATTTTATCTTTGGAATAACCGCAGCTTAAAAGATAATAAAGTTTTGCAACAGCAGCTTCTGTGGTCATGTTTTTTCCGCTTACTGCACCGGCTTTTTTCAAAGGGCTGCTTGCAGCATAATGTCCCAGACTTACGGTTCCTGTTGGACATTGGGAACAAACAACAACAATATTTCCGTGCTCATAAGCTTTTTTTATAATATTACTGAGTTCGGTGCAGTAATTCGGAACATTTCCTGCCCCAAAAGTTTCGAGAACCACACCTCGTAATTTTTGAGTGATTATCGGCTCAAAAAGATCAATTTGAATTCCCGGAAAAATTTTGATAACGCCGATAGGTTCCTCAAGAAATTCACGCATTTCAAAAGGTTTTTCACTTTTTCTTAAAAGAACATTATCCCGATAGCGAATTCCAATTCCGGCATCTGCAAGTTTTGGATAATTCGGAGAATTAAAAGCGATAAGGCTGTCTGCAGACATTTTTATTGAACGGTTTCCGCGAAGAAGTTTTCCGGCAAAGAAAATGCAAACCTCAAAAACTTTTCCGGAGGCGGCAATCATCATTGAAGCAAGAATATTATCTTTTCCGTCGCTTCTGATTTCACAAAGCGGAATCTGAGAACCGGTAATGATTACAGGTTTAGAAAGATTCTGAAGAATGAATGAAAGAGCTGAAGCAGTATATGCCATGGTATCTGTTCCGTGAAGAACGACAAAACCGTCATATTTTTCCATATTGTCTTTAATTGTTCTGGCAATAAGATTCCATTCGCTCACTGTAATATCAGAAGAATCTAAGAGAGGAGAAAATTCTATTACATCGTATTCTGGAAGTTCCGGAGAAGAAAAATCGCTTATTCTCGCCATAATATCTGCAAAAGGTTCTTTCCCTGGTTCATATCCATTTTCACCGCGTTCCATTCCGATGGTACCGCCGGTATAGATAATGCAAATGCGTTTCATCGTTACCTCCATTTATATTTATGAATTTATATTATCACAAATTTTGGTTTTGGTAAACATATTTGCGTTCAAAAATACGTTTTTCTTCACTTTGTTGTTCTTGATCGTCAATCGGGATAAATCCGCGCTTAAGATAAAATTTTATTGCTCTTTTATTGGTATCAAGCACGGTTATATACGGATTTTTACATTTTGAAATTGCAAAATTCAAAAGTTCGGTTCCATAACCTTTATTTTGTTCGTCTGGAGAAACATATAAAAGACATATTTCTTCGTCTTTTGGATTTATTGCAACAATTCCAACAGGTTTTTCATCAATATAATCAATAAAAATATAAAAGCCTAGTTTTTTCTTTTCTGATAAGTAGCTTATCATATAATTAAAATTATGTTTTTCGATAAATTCAGAGGAACATATTTTTTTGTGTGAATCTTTCCAAGATTTCAAATAAACTTTTGCAGCATCAGCGATATTTATTTCGCTAACCTCAATAATCATATGTAACTCTCCTTTCAAAACAAAAAAAGCACTGCTTCAATAAAGAAACAGTGCTTTTTTTGGAGGCGACAACCAGATTCGGACTGGTGAATCGAGGTTTTGCAGACCTCTGCCTTACCACTTGGCTATGTCGCCATATGAGAGCTTTCGCTCCCAAGTAGGAATTGGCGATCCGGAACGGGCTCGAACCTATGACCCCCTGCTTGTAAGGCAGGTGCTCTCCCAGCTGAGCTATGCGCCCTTATTTTGCGAATAAAACGTCCGCAAAATAAAAATGGTAGCGGCGAGTGGAGTCGAACCACCGACCTTCCGGGTATGAACCGGACGCTCTAGCCAACTAAGCTACACCGCCATAATCGCAATAAGTTTCAACTCACTGCGAGAAATATATTACCACTATATGAACCTCCTGTCAATATATTTTATATGATATTATTAGCAGTTTTTTAAATTATTTTTATTTATACATAAATATAAAAGGAGCAATGCTATGACTAACCAAATAATTC
>JAZUAX010000042.1:0-10453 GCA_045638185.1 Oscillospiraceae bacterium
GGTTACGTTAAATTTGGTGATGGTAAAAGGGTCTTTGCCTGCTTCGCGAAGAGCAGTGAGTTTATCGCGGCGAATCTGGAGAAGTTCGGAAAGCTGTTCTGCAGAAAGTTCCTGCTGTTCCTGTTCCATAATCTGTTCAGCCATTTATTTTATCTTCCTTTCAAAAGGTTATTTTATTGCATAATAGAACATCTTATTTTAACATATTTAATATAAAATGACAACAGTTAAAACAAAGAAAAAGCCCGCAAATGCGGGCTTTTTTAATCTTTTTTTGTTCATCAGCCGATGCTGATTACTTTGAATTTTGCGGTATCGCCGGTAGGAAGAATTGCTTCAGCAATTTCACCGACTTTTTTGCCGATAAGAGCTTTACCAACAGGGGATTCGTCGGAGATTTTTCCAAGGTCAAGGTCGGCCTCGGTGGAACCTACGATAACGTATTCGAGTTCTTCTTCAAATTCTTCGTCATAAACTTTAACAGTGGAACCGAGAGAAATAACGTCTTTTACGATTTCGCTTTCATCGAGAACAACAACGTTTTTAAGCATAACTTCGAGATCTGCAATTCTTGCTTCAACAATTGCCTGTTCGTTTTTTGCTTCGTCATATTCGCTGTTTTCGGAAAGGTCGCCATAGCCGCGAGCTACGCGGATTTTATCGGAAACTTCTTTTCTGCGAACGGTTTTAAGCATTTCAAGTTCTTCTTCAAGAGCTTTAAGACCGCTTGCAGTTACAACAACTTTTTTATCCATTTTATAAATACCCTCCTTAGGGAATCACAATATTTCAATTATATTATTACGAGATGAAAATGTCAAGAAGAATTCTGTCGTATCAGCCTTCGAAAGAATTTTCTACAGAACTTTCGCTTTCTTCCGGGTTAACGGAGGGAACAGAAGACGAGGCAATTTCGATTGCTTTTGCAAGCTGAAGATCCATAGCAGCATCAAGCATGGAAAGATCGGTAAAGTTAAGTGTAGTGTAGTCAAAAGCAACAACATGGTCCGGAGTAATTCCGGTTCCTTCCCATGCGGTTTGGGAATTTGCAAGATAATATTTTCCAACAGTAAGCTGAATCGCAGAACCGTCATCAAGTTTATATGTTTCCTGAAGGGAACCATAACCTGCTGTCTGGGTTCCGACGATATGGGCAATTCCAAAATCGCGAAGACCGGCGGCAAAAAATTCTGCTGCACCGGAAGTTACTTCGTTAACGATGACAACAACAGGGATAACGGTGTCACGGGAATTGGAAGTATAAAGAACTTCGCTGGTTCCGTTGCTGTATTCGACATAAAGGATATCTCCGGTTCCGGCAAATTTATCGATCATTTCAGCTGCGGTGGAAATAAGACCTGTATTTACGGAACGTACGTCAATGATCAGAGCGGAAGAACCTGCGGAAATCGCTTTTTCAACGGCTTTGCTGAACTGGTCAGTTGTTCCTTCGGAAAAGTCATTTATGCGAATATAATTATAATCATTAAATACAGTGGTATAAACAGTGGTAGGGTTAAGGACACGTCTGGTAATTTCCATTTCGGTGTCTTCACTGTCTCTTCTGACGGTGAGAGTAACTTTTGTACCCGCTTCACCTGTAAGAAGAGCTTCCGCTTCGGAAAAATTCTCGGAGGTGAGGTTAATATCGTCAACTTTGACGATAAGGTCTCCGGAAACAATTCCGGCGGAAGAAGCAGTGGAACCTTCGTAAACGTTGTCAACAAGCATATAGCCGTCGCTGTCCATGGAAACAGTAACGCCGATTCCGGAAACAGTCTTTCCGGAGGTTTCAAGGAACGCGGCGTATTCCTGAGCGTTCATATATTTTGCATAGGGATCGTTGATTCCGCTCAGATAGCCTTTTGCAACGGAGTCCATAAGGGTGGATTCATCGATAGGTTCACCGTGGTTATAACGGACATAGTTGTCTATTTCCGTGAATTTTGCGAACATGTTTTCGCGCTCGGTAATGCTGCTTACTTTGCTGTTGAAGTTACGGAGAGCAAGGACCATTGTAAAAGTAAAAGTCATTGCTATTGCAACAAGAACAAGCGTAACAGCAGTACCCAAACTTATTTTTTTACCCATGTTTTTCTCCTTGATAAGAATTAGGTAATATAGGAAATCGGGTTAACGGCAGAACCGTTTTTGCGTACCTCAAAATGGAGGTGTGCGCCGGTGCTCCAACCGGTGTTTCCGACTTTACCTATCTGCTGTCCCATAACAACCAGATCACCGACTTTTACGTTGATTGCGCTGAGATGGGCATAAAGAGTTGTGATGCCGCCGCCGTGGTCTACGATTATGTAAGTTCCGTAGCCATAGGAATAACCATTATAGGGGCATGTTTTGGTATGAACAACAGTTCCGGTGTTTGCTGCAACAACGGGAGCACCATGTACTCCGGAACCGGTGATATCAACACCTGTGTGAAAATCGGAACCGTTAAAACGCCAGCCGTAATAACTTGAAATTTTTGAATAACCGGGAACGGGCCACATCATTTCGCCGCCGACATATGCTTCGTTGGAGGTGTTGAGGCTTTTATATATGTCAAGAAGTTCCGCCTGAATCTGTTTTTGCATTGCGGAAAGTTCCTGATAGTTTGCTTCATATTCCTTCTGCATTGCAGCAAGGTCATGAATGGAGTTTTTTGCTTCCTTAAGCTGTTTTTCAAGTTCTTCCTGTTCTTTTTCAAGAGCCGCTTTTTCTTCTTCAAGGGCAGCTTTTTCTTCTTCAAGAACAACTTTCTCTTCTTCGAGTTTTATAAGCTCATCGCGGAGCTCGGCAACGATCTGTTTGTCGTGCTCAGCAATTCTTTCGAGATATTCGTTTCTAGTAAGAAATTCGGAAACGCTTCTGGAAGAAAGAAGCATAACAAGGGAGTTTGCGGTGTCGGAATATCCGCCTGTCATATAAATTGCTTTAACTCTGTCACGGAAAAGCTGGAGGGTATCTTCGATATCTTTTTCTTTTCTGGAAATTTCAAGCTTTTTTTCAGAGATATATTTATTGGTGAGCTGGATTTTTTCAAGACCGACATCAATTGCTTTTTGAGTGATGCTTATTTTTTCATCAATGCTGTTTGCAATTGCTTGCTGCTTCTTTTTGTCGTCTTTAATATTGTTTATTTTATTATTATAATCTTTCATTTCCTGCTGGATTTTAAGCTGCTCATCCTGAAGATCGGAAATCTGATTACGATATTCGTCTTCGGAAGAATCAGCAGTCTCAGCAGCTTCGGAAGATCCATTTTCGCCTTCGCCGGGATTTGCAAAAACAACAGGGGAAGCGATTATCATCAGAACGGAAAGACAAAAGCAAAGAACTGAAACAAGAAAACGTTTGAAACTTTTTTCGGTCATAAGCGTCCTCCTTTATCAGACTTTAAGGTGTTTTCCGATAAAAACAACACAGCCGAAAAGGCCGATGAAAGCGCCGCCACCGATAAAACCGACGAGGAGATAGGTGGATATATCGGAGAAAGGAATAAGATCAGAAACAATTCTGCTGAACCAGGATGCGGATTGGGAAGAAACCCATTTTACAAAATAGTCGTAAGCAAAATAGATGATTCCGTAGGAAAGTGCACCGGAAATAACACCAAGGCTTATACCTTCAACAATAAACGGAAGACGGATGAATCCGTTGGTTGCACCAACGTATTTCATTATGTTGACTTCGCGTCTTCTGCTGAAAACGGTGATTTTAATGGTGTTGCCAATTATCATAAGAGAAACCGCAATAAGCAGACCGATGATAATTGTTCCGCCTGCATAAGCCATGTTTTTGACTCCGGTGATAACCTGAGCAACTTCGGTAAGAGCGGAAACGGAATAAACCCCAACAATTGCCTCAAGGTGCATAACGGTGTTTTCAAGATCGGAAACATCATCAAAAGTAATTCTGAAAGAATCCGGAAGGTTGTTATCCTTTGCATAAGCTTCAAAAAGCATTCCGTCATCGCCCATGGATTCCATCATGGAAAGAAGAGCGTCTTCCTTGGAAATGAATTCGATGGTTGAAACTTTTCCGGTAGCGATTATTCCGTCGCGGATTTCTTCGATAGCAGAATCTTCAAGGTTATCATCGAGATAAACGATTGCTTCGCTCTGGTCTTCAACTGTTTCCACAATGCTGGAAACATTTACGGAGAGAATAAAGGCAGCACCGATCAAAAGCATACAGGAAATTAAAACGCCAATGGAAGCAAGAGACATGAGATGGTTGTTCCAAAGGTTTTTAAAACCTTGTTTTACGAGATAAAAGAAACTGTTCAGCATAAACGCGCCTCCATTTCTTCGGTATCACAGAGGACGGAACCTTTATCAATGGTTATAACGCGGTGATTGAATTTTTCAACAAGGTCGTGTTCGTGAGTTACCATAACAATAGTAACACCGAGTTTGTTGATCTCGTTAAGAAGGTCAACGATTTCATAGGAAAGTTCAGGGTCGATATTTCCGGTAGGCTCGTCCGCAATAATAAGGGAAGGGGAGTTTACAAGTGCGCGGGCAAGAGCAACACGCTGTTGTTCACCACCGGAAAGTTCTTCGGGTTTGCATTTCATTTTGGAAGCAAGTCCGACAAGATTAAGCATATAAGGAACTTTTCGTTTTATCTCTTTTGAACGAACATTGGTAACGCGAAGCGCAAAAGCAACGTTATCATAAGCAGTCATATTGGGAATAAGGCGGAAATCCTGGAAAACAATTCCGATTGAACGGCGGAATTTAGGAATTTTATATCTTGCCATTTTTCCAAGGTTTTTTCCGTTTACTTTAACAACACCGGAGTTTGCGGTTTCTTCACGAAGCATAAGCTTGATAAGGGTGGATTTTCCTGCGCCTGAAGAACCGACGATAAAGACGAATTCGCCATCGTTGATTCGAAGGCTTACGTCATTAAGTGCAACAGTGCCGTTTGGATATTTTTTGGTAACATTCTGAAATTCTATCAATGTTGTACCTCACAATAAAACGGAGTTTGGTGTGTTTGATTTTTAATATTTTACAGGGTTTGCGGAAAGATATTTTTTGACCATAAGTGCAACTTTGAAAATGATTGCATGGTCAAATTCACGGAGATCGAGGCCGGTAAGCTTTTTGATTTTTTCAAGACGGTAAACAAGGGTGTTTCTGTGAACAAAAAGTTTACGGCTGGTTTCGGAAACGTTGAGATTGTTTTCAAAGAATTTCTGGATTGTGAAAAGGGTTTCCTGATCGAGACTTTCGATAGAACCTCTTTTGAAAACTTCTCTGAGGAACATTTCACAAAGAGTGGTGGGAAGCTGGTAAATAAGTCTTGCGATTCCGAGGTTGTCATAGCTGACGATGTTTTTATCGGTATCGAAAACTTTTCCGACTTCGAGAGCAACTTGTGCTTCTTTAAAACTTTTGGCAAGATCTTTGATTCCGGTTGCGGTAGTGCCGATACCAACGTTTACTCTGGTGAAGAATTCGCTTCCGAGAGTGTCAACAATGGAACGGGCAAGTTTTTCAAGATCGGCAGTTTCGATGCCGGGTCTGATTTCTTTTACAAGAACAACGTCGGATTCGCTTACGCTGAAAACAAAGTCTTTGGATTTATCCGGGAAAAGATTCTGGATGATATCGAAAACAGAGATATCATTTGCAGTGAGAACACGGATAAAAAGTACAACTCTCGAAACATCGGTAGGGAAGCGGAGTTCTCTTGCTTTGATATAAATATCACCGGGAAGAATGTTATCGAGAATTACGTTTTTGATAAAGTTTGCACGGTCATATTTTTCGTCATAATATTGTTTGATTCCTGCAAGGGAAACAGCCATAAGAGAACAGAACTGTGCTGCAAGTTCGTCTGTTCCTGCAACAAAAACAGCAAATTCCGGTTTTTCGTCGGAACCGAAAGTTTTGTATGTAAATCCGTCGCGGATATGGCATTCCTCGGTGGAACCAAAATCAGTAAGAAGAAAATCGTTCCTTTCGCCGGTGCGTGCAAGATCGCTGCATGCAACAACGGAAGCTCCGTCATCAACAACGCCGACAGTACGACCGATACTATCGTGCATCTGATGAATTATACCTTGAAATAATCTGTTTGACATTAGTACCCCTCTTTCAAATAAACATATATAAAATGTCTATTACATATTTTAAAGGATATTCATATTTTTTTCAAGACAATTTAGTAAAAATTTCATAAAAATTCACATTTATTTTTATGCCTGTTTTACAATTAACATGACTAATTGCATAAAATAGTTATATTTCTTTTGTGCAAAAAGTAATTTTTACAAAAATATGCCGTTTTGGCTTAAAAAACAAAGCCCGAGCCTATAAAAGCCGGGCTTTTGTGCAAAATAATGGAACAGCAATCACTTGATCATCACAGAAAAATCAATAATTTTTTCTTCGTCAGCATCAAAAATGTCTGTTGAATCCTCTTCAAAATGTATTAAAGAGAGTCTGTGCGGGCTGAATTCTTTTATGTAATCTTCAGTTTCTTTTCCGCAGATTTCATCCGAACGGCAAAAATTCTTTTTTGTTTTCATAAAAACACCTCCGGTGTATTTTATGAAAACAATCGGAAAAGGTTCAAAGCTTGTGATAAAAAAGAATAATATCTTCGTAATGTCCGTCTTTCATATGAAAACCTCCGGGAATAGTTCCGAGACGGATAAAACCTAGTTTTTCATAAAGATGTATTGCGGAATGATTTGCTGCAACAACAGCATTGAACTGCATTATTTTAAAACCGAGTTCCGCAGCCTTTTCAAGTGAATGACTTACAATCGCTTCTCCGATATGTTGTCCGCGGAATTCGAATTTAACTGCATAGCTTGCATTGGCAATATGTCCGCATCTTCCGATGTTATTGGGGTGGAGTATATAAAGTCCGACAGGTTCTTCTGTTTCGGAATCAACAGCTATTCCGGTAAAATCCTGTGATTTGAAAAAGGTTTCTGCTTCTTTTACAGAAAGTGTTTCAAGCTGAGGGAAAGCTTCACCGTCTTCAACAACTCTGTTCCAGATAGCTGCAGCTTCTTTTGCATCGGAATCCAAAAATTCTCTTATGTAAATCATATAATTACACCTCCGTAAGATACTGATAGTATTTTACCACATATTTTTCTTTGGGTATATGTTTCGACGAAAAAAATACCAGCTGAATAATATAATTTTTTATGAAAGGAGGAAACTGTTTGACGATTATTTATGTTGATATCCTCCTGGTGATAAATCTTACAGTGGATTATTTGGTGCTTTTCGGAACGGCAAGACTTTTCGGAGCAAAATTTGAGAGAATTAAAGGAATGCTGGCGGCTGCTGTGGGAGCCTTTTATTCTCTTATTATTTTGTTGGATGTTTCAAAGCTGATATTTGCCACAACAAAACTTGCTGTTTCGGTACTAATGATTTTTATAACTTTCGGGAAAAGAAAATTTTCGGATTTTTTTCGTCTTCTGATGATCTTTTACATATGCGGATTTTTATTTTCCGGTTTCATGATGCTCATAAATTCTGCGGCTCATACGGAATCGTTTTTTATAAAAGGCGGAATAATATATTTTGAATTTTCAGCGATTGGGATAGTGCTTTCCGGAACAGCAGCGTGCGTTGTAACGGAAATTCTAAGGAGAATTTTTCGCAGAGGTGAACCGGAAGGAAGATTTATTGCAAAAATTTATTATGCAGGAAAATGTTCCGTGCTCAATGGTTTCACAGATACAGGGAACTATCTTTTCGAACCGGTAAGCGGAACTCCTGTTGCGGTAACATCTAAAGAATCTCTTGAAAAAATATTGCCGGAAGAAATGATTTCGGTAATGGAAAAAACAGATTTGAGCATGGGATATAATATTTGCCTTATTCCATGTAAAACGATTTCAGGCTCGGTGCTCATTTCTGCATTCCGTCCGGAAAAACTCGTTTTAATAAATGGAAACGGGGAGTTTGAAGCTGAAGAAGTTATGATAGCGCTTTCTGAAAATGTACCTGAAAATACACTTATAATCGGAAAGAATCTTATTTTAAAAGAGAAAAAAATATTTTCGGAGGTATAGCAAAATGAATTTTTTGAATCATATAAAAAATATTTTTGAAAAAATACTGCTTCGTTTTTTGGGGAAAACAATTTTTTATATAAATGGGCCGGATAATCTTCCACCTCCTCTTTCCAAAGAAGAAGAGGAAAATGCTTTTTTGCTTTTGGAAAAAGGAGAAACAAAAGCAAAATCATTACTGATAGAGCACAATCTAAGACTTGTTGTCTATATTGCAAGAAAGTTTGAAACAACAGGAATAGGCATAGAGGACCTTGTTTCCATAGGTACGATCGGACTTATAAAAGCAGTCAACACCTTTGCACCGTGTAAAGGTATTAAACTTGCCACATATGCTTCGAGGTGCATAGAAAATGAAATATTGATGTTTATACGCAAAACTCAGCCTCAGAAGAATGAAATTTCCATAGATGAACCGCTTAACGTTCATTGGGAGGGTAACGAACTTTTGCTTTCCGATGTTTTGGGAACAGAAAACGATATTGTAAACAAAGGTATAGAACAGGATGCGGAAAAGAAGGTACTGAATGAAGCGGTTGACAGACTTAACGAGAGGGAACACAAAATAATGGTGCTCCGTTTCGGACTAAAAGGCGAAAAGGAGCACACGCAAAAGGAAGTTGCAGATATGATAGGTATAAGTCAGTCTTACATATCTCGGCTTGAAAAGAAAATTATATCCAAATTAAAACGTGAACTTGAAAAAACGGCAATGTTTTGATTAAGGGTTTAGTCTCCAGATCATAAAATTCAGATATCCGGCAAAGCAAACCCATATAAAATATGGAAGCATCAAAATTCCGGAAAGTTTATTGATTCGAAAGAATTTTATTGTTGTGATACTGATGAGCACAAGAAGGATAAGAAGCCAGATAAATGCTGCAAAATATGCACGGAAATTAAAAAAGATAAGGCTCCAACAGAAATTGAAAACGAGTTGAGCACCGTAAAAAAGCAGCGCGGAATCAAGTTCTCTTCCGTTTGAGCACCAGATCAATGCAGAGGCTATTCCCATCAGAATAAAAAGTATGCTCCATACCACAGGAAAAAGTTCTGCAGGAGGAGCAAGAAACGGGCGTTTTATTGCGGAATATATGGGTATACTGTCTTTTATAAGAAAAGCCGAAAGACTGCCGATTCCCAAAGCGAGTGAAACAAAAATAATATAAGGAACCAATTTTTTTAACATAAAAACACCTCCGAAAAATTATACGGAATGAAAAAGAAGTTTATACAAAAAAAGGAGAAACAAAATGATTAAAAAGAAAAATGAAAATAAAGTGATAATTCCGCTTTTTGAAACAAACCCGATTTCTGAAGGCGAAAAAGGCGGAGAAAAGTCTCTTGATAATGCAGTTGAAATGGCGAAAAAATGGGTGGAAGAAAATAAACTTTGAAAAAAGCTTCTGTTTTTCTTTAAAACAGAAGCTTTTTAAATTATTTTATAAATAATTACAAAAAAAGCTGTCGATTATTCGTATTTTGTGCTATAATATATCCGTCTAGTTGTATATAACTGGAAGGAGTGAAAGAAATGGACGAAATCTGCAAAGAAATACGCAGAATGACAGTTGAATGCATCGGAAGCATTGGAAGCGGCCATATTGGTGGTTCCATGTCGATTGCAGAACTTATGAAAGTTCTCTATTTTGACAAGATGAATATTGATCCGGCAAATCCTAAAATGGAAGGCCGCGACAGACTTGTCGTTTCCAAAGGCCATGCGGGCCCGGTTGTTTATGCAACCCTTGCTCTTAAAGGATTTTTCCCTAAAGAATGGCTCTATACCCTTAATAAATTCGGAACCAATCTTCCCAGCCATTGTGATATGAACAAAACTCCCGGTATTGATATGACTGCCGGTTCTCTTGGACAGGGATTCTCCTGCTCTGTAGGTATTGCAATCGGTTCCAAAATTAAAAAAGACGGTGCTACCATTTATACCGTAATCGGTGACGGCGAATCTCAGGAAGGACAGATCTGGGAAGCAGCAATGCTTGCTGCAAGCAGAAAACTCGATAATCTTATCGGTTTTACCGATTACAACGGAATGCAGCTTGACGGCGATGTAAAGGATATCAACTCTCTCGGAAATCTTAAAGCCAAATGGAAAGCATTTGGCTGGTATACCCAGGAAATCGATGGCCACGATTGCGAAGCAATTTCTGCAGCAATTGACCGTGCAAAAGCAAAAAAAGGTCAGCCTTCCATGATAATCCTTAAAACCGTTAAAGGCAAAGGTATCAGCTTTGTTGAAGCTGCAGGATTCAAATGCCACAGTATGCCCATGAATAAACAAAACGTTGAAGCCGCACTTGCGGAACTTCAGTGAAAGGGAGGCTGATTTTGTTATGATGATGAGCGAAGCTTTCGGAAGCACAATCGCCGAACTTATGAGAAAAG
>JAZUAX010000043.1:0-10705 GCA_045638185.1 Oscillospiraceae bacterium
AGCGGGCTTATCTGTCTTATTCTTTAATAACAAAAAAGCACCGGTCGGATGACCGGTGCTTTTATCTTTACGCTATAAATTATCTGATGATTCCGCCGTGTTTCATGATTGCGCGGAGTTTTTCGGTTGCAACTTTTCCTTCTGCAACAAATGCATCTGCAGTGCCTTCGTCGGGGTTGATTTTACGGATCTGAGATTCGATGTAATCAACGGTTTTGATCATAGCGGTAGAGTTTTCAATCTGATCTTCAATTCTGAGCATTTTAGTATCCTCCAGACATAATTAGATGTATATATTATATCACGGGTTTTCCAAAAAAGGAAGATGTAAAAACACCTTTTTTGAAAAATATTTTTGTTTATTCAACGGATTTAAGAGATTCGACCATGCTGATCTTTTTAAGACGGAAGAACATTATCCAGTTTACCAGAACAGAGAAGAAACCTGTCATAACAAAAGCCATAGCAAAGGTCCAGAAAGGCAGCTCTCTTCCGAAAGTAATATCGTCCGTTTGGATAGCATTGAGAACAAATCCATGGAGCCAAACGCCAAGCAAAAGTCCGGCAAGAGCACCCATAAGGGAAAGGATTATGTTTTCGCGGAAAACATAGGCGGAAACTTCTCTGTCATAAAAACCGAGAACTTTTATGGTTGCAATTTCGCGTATCCTTTCGGTTATGTTGATGTTGGTAAGGTTATAAAGAACAACAAAAGCAAGAGCTGCTGCGCAGACGATTATCAGGATTACAACGTAGTTAAGGTTTTCAACCGTATCGTTGAAGGTTTCCATAGTCGTTCTGGAGAAAGTAAGAGCAAGAACGCCTTCGAGTTCGGTAAGGGTGTTTGCAAGTTCGTCCTGGGCTTTTTCACCGTTGTCGGACATAATTGTGAGAACAGCATTGGTTTCCGGAGCTTCACCGCGGATTTCCTCATAAAGCGCATCCGTCATATAAATGAAATGCATGGCATAGTTTTCGGAAACAGCTGTTACCTTTGTGTTAAATTCCCTGTCATCGCTGTAAAAAGTTATTTCGTCTCCGGCGGAAATATCATATTTTTCGGAGAACCGCTGGGTTATGATAACCCCTTCATCCGAAAGTTCATAAATTTCTCCGGTTTTCATATTCCGGAAAAGGATCATTTCCGAAAGTTCATCGGGATCTTTTGCAACAACCAGAGAAATGTTTCCGAGACCTTCATATTTTGCAGACATCATATGGAGGGGAATGTTCTTTTCGGAAATTGGATTTCTTTCAAGTTCATCAAGAACTTCCGAAATGGATTTCTCATCGGAATCCGTATCAAGGCTTACGATAAGGTCATAGTTGAAAAGTTCGCTGTACTGTTTTTCAAGAATAACGGAAATGGAAGAGAGAATTCCAAGTCCTGTGAGGGTAAGGGCAGCGCATCCAGCAATTCCGAGAATAGTCATAAAAATGCGTTTTTTATAGCGGAAAAGGTTTCTTACAGTAACTTTTCTGGTAAAGCTGAGGCGTTTCCAGATGAAAGTTACCCTTTCGAGAAGAACACGTTTTCCTGCTTTGGGAGCCTTGGGACGCATAAGTTCCGCGGGGCTTTCGCGAAGTTCGGCATATCCCGCAAGAACAACCGCAAAGGAGGTGCAGAGAATGCAGATAACTGTGACCAGCGCCCATGTTCCGGGCATTGTAACCATCTCAAGCGGCGGAATTATATAACGCATTGCATAGGCGGAGTAGATAATGGTCGGGAAAACATAGGAACAGAGTGCTATTCCAAAAGCGGAACCGCTCAGGCTTGCAAAGGAGGAATAGATTATAAATTTTGCAAGGATCGAGCCTTTTCCATAACCAAGAGCTTTCATGGTTCCGATCTGGGTGCGCTGTTCCTCAACCATTCTTGTCATTGTTGTAAGGCAGACAAGCATTGCAACAAGGAGGAAGAAGATCGGGAAAACCTTTCCAACGCTTTCGATTATATAAACGTCACTTTCGTAAGAACTGTAACCCGGGTTATCGTCGCGGGTGAAAATATACCATTCGGGGTTGTTAAGATCCTCGAGTTCCTTTTCAGCGTCGGCAATTTCTATTTTTGCGTCGGCAATTTCAATTTCTGCGTCAGCTTTTTCCTCTTCGAATTCCGCAAGGCCGTCGTAATATTCTTCCCAGCCTTCGGCAAGATCCTTTTCTGCATCTTTCAGTTCAATATATGCATCGTCAAGCTCTTTTTTTGCATCAGAAAGTTCTTTAAGACCTTCTTCTTTGGCTTCATTCAATTCCTCGCGGCCTTTGTGAAGTTCCCTTCCTCCGTCCTCAAGCTCTTTTTTTGCAGCTTCAAGCTGTTCCCTGGAGGTTTCAAGCTGCTCATAAGTGCCGATTGCCATATTGAGAGAAGCAAGGTTTTCCTCAAGCCGGGAAGTATCCATTCCCATGCTGCCCATTTTATCAATGGTGTTTTCAAGCAGAACACGGTTTTCATAAAGACCTTCAACAGTCATTCCGGAAGCTTCAAGCGAAGCATCAAAAAGGTTTTTTCCATCAAGATATTGGTTATATCCTTTTTCATATGCTTTGTTTCCTGCGCGGATGTTTCTTACTCCGTCTTCAATTTCTTTTTCGGCTTTGGAAATTTCTTCTTCAAATTCAGCTTTTCCGTCCAGATATTCCTGATATCCGTCGTAATATTCTGCCCAGCCGTCTTTAATTTCCTTTTCGCCGTCCTCAAGTTCAATAAGCGCATCGGCAAGTTCCTGTTCTGCGTCAGCAAGTTTTTTCTCCGCATCCGCAATTTCGGCTTTCGCATCGTTTATCTCGGCGTAAGCTTCGGTTTTAATCTCATCAAGGCGAAGAGGAGCTCTTTTTTCTCCGAGTTCTTCAAAAACTTCGGAAGCAACTTCAACCGCAGCAGAATATTCATCATCAAATGCGGGAACGCCGTTTGTGGAATCGAGAGTAAGATAAACTTCGGAATAAACTTCAAGATTGAAGTTTTCTTCCGGCACCATGATATAAGTGTCGGTGGAACCGTCGCCTATTGTTGCGGTTCCGCGGTCATAAGCGATATACTGAGGGCTCATGACTATTCCCACAACTTTCCACTCGGAACGCTCGAGGCTATCCTCGATGGGGTCGTCCTTATCCGTTGTATAAACGGAAACGGTATCACCTATTTCCTTTACTACCGCAAGCTGTGAATGTTTTTCAACAACACATTCTTCCGGGTTTTCCGGAAGTCTTCCCTCAAGGAGGACAACTTCGTTCATTCCGGAATCGGGAAAAGCCATAAGTTTTGCAACAATTCCGGCACCGATATCGTTTTCTACAAAAACATCTTTTGAATAGGAAGGATAAATTTCCCTTATTCCTTCAATTTCGTTTATTGCCGAAATATCCTTCTCATCAAAACCGAGAGTGGAAACAAGGCGGATATCCATCAGGTTCTGATTTTCAAAATAATGTTCCTGAGTTATTATCATATCCGGGCAGGTTATTTTAAGCCCGGTAAAAAAACCTGCGCCAAGGGCGATTATTGCAAAAATGGAAAAAAATCTGCTTTTGGATTTTCCTATCTCACGGAAGATATCTTTTAAAAATGCAGATTTCATATAAACCGCCCTCCTTTCATAAATTTTAATATCATTACCATTCTATTTCTTCAATGGGCGTGGGATTTTCGTTTATTTCAATTCCTGTTACCTTGCTGCTGTTTATATGGATAACTTTATCTGCCATGGGAGTAAGTGCAAGGTTATGGGTTATTACTATAACTGTCATTCCATCGATGCGGCAGCAATTCTGAAGAAGCTGAAGAATCTGTTTTCCTGTTACATAGTCGAGAGCACCGGTGGGTTCATCGCAAAGAAGCAGCTTGGGGTTTTTGGCAAGTGCCCTTGCAATTGCAACGCGCTGCTGTTCACCACCGGAAAGTTGGGCAGGGAAGTTGTTCATTCTTTCTGAAAGACCTACTTCGTGGAGAACTGCTTCCGGATGGAGCGGGTCCTTGCAGATTTGTGAAGCAAGCTCAACGTTTTCCTTTGCGGTAAGGTTCTGGATAAGGTTATAGAACTGGAAAACAAAACCGATATCGTGGCGGCGGTAAGTGATAAGTTCGCGGTTGCTGTATTTTGAAATATTGTTGCCGTCAACGATTATATCGCCCTCGTCACAGGTATCCATTCCGCCGAGGATGTTGAGGATAGTTGTTTTTCCTGCGCCGGAAGGACCTACTATAACAACAAATTCACCCTTTTTTATATCGAAACTTACGTGGTCGGAAGCGGTTATTGTAACTTCTCCCATTTTATATCTTTTACATACATTCTTTAAACTTACGAAATTTTCCAAAAAATCACCTCGAAAACAATATAAAGTTTGTATTATGGTTTGTTTTGTGGTATTATAAATAATAATATATCTTTTTCGACAAAGTTTTTCTTTTTGGATGAAGAAAAAACATCTGACGAATTATATTTATATTAAGTATATACTTTTTTTCAGAATAAATCTATAAAAAAAGGGAGCTTTTTTTATGAATCTCATTGGTTTTTACAATTATACCGTAATCCTTACTTATATGGGTGCGGCGGCCGCTGTTTGCGGAATTTTCTTTTCTGCTTCGGGTTATCCTTTCTGGGGAGTTATGTGCCTTCTCTTTGCCGGACTTACCGATATGTTCGACGGAAAGGTTGCTTCAACAATGAAGCGCAACGAAGCCGAAAAAGCATTCGGAATCCAGATAGATTCCCTCTGCGATCTTATAAGCTTCGGTGTTCTTCCCCTTGCAATAGGTTACGGAATAGGTCTTTCCGGCGGATTTTTCTATGCTTCCTGTGTTCTTTATCTCCTTTGCGCAATAATCCGTCTTGCATATTTCAACGTTGATGAAGCACAGCGCCAGAAAACCGAAACAGGAAGAAGAAAAACTTATTACGGACTTCCGGTAACTTCTGCGGCAATTATTTTTCCGGCGGTTTTCGGCTGCGGTTCTCTTCTCGGCGGGGCAATGCCCGTTATTTATCAAATCGGACTTTTTGCCTGCGCGGCCGCTTTTGTAATTAAATTCAAACTTGCAAAACCGAACAAAAAAGGAATTCCGCTTCTTGTTGCTGTGGGTCTTGCAATAGCGCTTCTTGTAATAGTAAGCGGACTTAAATAAAAAAACAAAAAAGAGCGTTTTTAAACGCTCTTTTCTTTTTGTAACATTATTTACCGAAAGTTTTACCAAACTGGTTTTGGATTGTAACCAAACTGGAAAAACTTCATCACAAACTCATCACAAAAGAACGGTATTATATAACCAGAGCAAAAAAGAGCAAAGATGTTAGTTTCCGAGCAATTCTAACAGCTTGAAATCCGGCGAACCGAAAGGTTCGCCGTTATTTTATCCTGATATAAAATAACAAAGCCCCATGTTCTTCTGAACACGGGGTCGTTTTTTTAAAATCAGAATCCAAGAAGTCCTGCGCCGATAATACCTGCGGAGTTTCCGAGAGTTGCTTTAACAACCTTGGGAGGCTCGATGGTTTCGGGAGCAAGGCAGAGTTCTCTTACTTTTTCGTTGAGCGGATCGAGGAGAGAAGCGCCCTGGTTGCTTACTCCGCCTCCGAGAACAACAACTTCCGGACGGAAAACGTTAACAATTCCGGAAAGTCCATCGGCAAGATAGTTTATATATTGTTCAACAACGGCTTTGCCGGTTTCGTCGCCCTGATCTGCTGCATCAAAAGCGGTTCTTCCGCCGATATTGTCAAGATTACCTTCGCAAAGTTCCCAGATAAGGGATTCCGGATGCTGCTCGGCAGCTTCTCGGGTTTCGCGCTTAAGAGCATTTGCGCTTCCGTAAATTTCAAAACAGCCTTTTTTTCCGCATCCGCACTGAACACCGTTATGAACAAGCGGAATGTGTCCGTATTCTCCGCCGAAACCGCTGAATCCGGGGAAGAGTTTTCCGTTATAAACAGCTCCGCCGCCGATACCGGTTCCGAGAGTGATCATAATAAGGCTCTGATACTGTTTTCCGGATCCGGAATGATATTCTCCCATTGCGGCGCAGTCTGCATCGTTTCCGAGGAACACCGGGAGGCCGATTTTTTCTTCAAGGAAAGAAACTGCATCAACATTATGCCAGTTGATATTTGCAGCGAGGATAACCGGGCCTTTAGGACCTTTTATAAGGCCGGGAACGCCGATTCCTACGAAAACAATGTTTTCTTTTTCAATTCCGCAATCTTCGATGCATTTTTTGGTGCCTTCTGCCATCTGGGTAAGAAGAGCTTCGGGGTTTTTATTATCTTCAACCGGGACGCTTGTTTTAAAAACAAGTTCGCCCTCTTCGCTTACTATGCCAATTCCGATGTTGGTTCCGCCAAGGTCAATTGCTGCTGAATATTTCATATTGCACACTCCTCAAAGAAATTATTATTCATAGAAAAGATTGCGGCGACGGTGAACGTGCACGCTTAAAAGAAGGCCAATGCCAAGATATGTAATGGAAATGGAAGTTCCGCCGGCGCTTAAAAGCGGAAGGGTGATTCCTATTACAGGAAGGACACTTATGCACATTCCGATATTTATTACGCATTGGAACAGGAACATTGCAAAAACGCCGTAACAGATATATGCGCCCAGAGGATCGAGAGCTATTTTTGCATCATAAATTGCTCTGAAGCAGATTCCGAACAAAAGAGCAAGAACGATAAGTGCGCCAACAAAACCGAGAGCCTGGCAGATGAACGAAAAAACAAAGTCGTTATGCATCTTCGGAACATACCAGTAACTTTCCTGAAAAAGTCCTTCGCCCTGAAGCTGGCCCAGACCGATGGAAATTCTGCTCAGCCTTTGCTGATAATCCGCGCCCAGAGGATCGGCGTATTCGGAAAAATAAACTGCAAGAAAGCGTGTTCTTTGGTCATCCGTCAGGAAATATTGCCAGACAATGGGGATTGCCGCCGCAACAACCGGAATTGCCGCAACTATATATTTCCAGCTAAGTCCCGCTGCAAAAAGCATTGTGAGGAAAATAAAAGCAAATATAAGCGCAGTTCCGTCATCACCCTGGAAATGTATCAGCAAAATCGGGAAACCGCCGTGAATGCAGAGGAGAGCAAGGTTAGTGGGTTTGTTAAGCTCATTATGCACCTTTGAAAGGTGATAGGCAAAACTTAGAATAAAGCAGATTTTAAGGAGTTCCGAAGGCTGGAAGGTAAGTCCGAAAGGAAGACGGAGCCATGCTTTGTCGTCGATTGTTTCATCAACCTGCATGCCTATGAAAAAGGTAAGGATTACAAGAACAACAGAAACGGGCATGTAAAGCTTCCAGAGCTTTGCCATAAAATGATAATCGAAGTTTGAAATTATAATTGCCGCAGAAAGTCCAAGAACGGAAGCCAGAACCTGAACAAGGGCAACACGGTCACCAATGTTGAGGGTAACCGCCTGCTTTGAATTAACAAGCGAATATTGGCAAAGAATTCCGATTAAGGAAATTGAAACGCAGTAGAAAAGAAGCCATTTATCAACAGCGGCAAAATATTTTTTAATCATTTCCCTGAACCTTTTCATGCAAGGCCTCCTTTCTTTTAAAATGCTAAAGATATCTAATATATTATAATATCATTTTAATGCGGATTTGTAAACTGTGGGTAAATTATATTTTGATGTTGCTAAAACCGACAAAATATAGTAATATATTAAGTTAGAGAATTGCTGAAAAGGAGGCGGAGTTTTTTGGAAAAAATCATCGTAAATTGCGAAGCGGAAACTGCCGCCTTTGCAAAAAAATTTGCCGAAAGCCTTAAACCGGGCGATATAATCGCTTTTAAAGGCGGTCTCGGAGCAGGAAAAACAACTTTTACAAGATATATGTGCGAAGCCCTTGATTGCAGAGACGATGTTTCCAGCCCGACCTTTGCGCTTGTTCATTGTTACAGAGCAAAATTTCCGGTCTGCCATTTCGATATGTACCGCATCAATACTTTTGATGACCTTTATTCCACCGGATTTTTCGATTATCTCGATTCCGGAGCGGTGCTTGTAATTGAATGGAGCGAAAATATAATAGATTTTATCGGCGAAGAAAAGATAATCACTGTTGATATAAAACGTCTCGGCGATAACGAAAGAGAAATTACCGTTGAAAGGGGAGAGGAGTAAAATGAGAATATTGGGTTTTGATACCTCCGCAAAAGCGGCTTCCGTTGCTCTTTCCGAAAACGGAAAACTTATCTCCGAATTTTATCTGGACAGCGGATTTACTCACAGCGAAACAGTGCTCCCCATGGCAAAAGCTGTTCTTGATGCCGCAAGGATAACTCCGGCGGATGTCGATCTTTTTGCGGTAAACTGCGGTCCCGGATCTTTCACAGGTCTTCGAATCGGAATTGCGGCGGTAAAAGCTCTTGGAATGAGCCTTGGAAAACCCTGCGCTGCCGTTTCCACTCTTGAGGCTCTTGCATATAATATGCAAAGCTTTTCCGGAATAATCTGCGCCGCAATGGACGCAAGATGCAACCAGGTTTACACCGCTTTTTTTGAAAGCGACGGAACCTCAGTAAAACGCCTTTGTGAGGACCGCGCCGTTTCTACGGACGTCCTTTTTGAGGATATAAAAAATTACGTTTCCGAAACAGGAGAAAAAGTTGTGCTTGTCGGTGACGGCGCAAATCTTTGCTTTAAAAAATTCGGGGACGAATTTGTTAAAACAGCACCTTCCCAGCTTGTTCTCGGACATGCCTCCGGAACATGTATTTCGGCAGAAAAACTTTTTGAAAGCGGCAAAATTGTTTCTGCAGGGGAACTTGTTCCGAATTATCTTCGCCTTGCTCAGGCGGAAAGAGAAAAACTTCAGAAAGAGGGTAAATTATGATCGCACTTGGTTCTGACCATGGCGGCTTCCTCTATAAAGAGGAGCTTAAAAAACATCTTGATGAAAAAGGTATCGAATATATCGATTTCGGTACAGAAAGCACCGCTTCCTGCGATTATCCCGTTTATGCGGAAAAAGTCTGCAGAGCAATCCAGTCCGGAGAATGTGAAAAAGGAATTCTTATCTGCGGAACCGGAATTGGAATGAGCATCTGCGCAAACAAATTCAAAGGAATCCGCGCAGCTTGCTGCGGTGACCATTTTTCTGCTGAATTTACCAGAAAACACAACGATTCCAACGTTCTCTGCATGGGCGCAAGAACTATTGGTGCAGGTGTTGCTCTTCAGCTTGCTGATATCTTCCTTTCCACTGAGTTTGAAGGCGGACGCCACCAGAAACGCGTTGATATGATCAACGCATTCGAGGAAGAATAAAATGCCCGTTATATCGAAATTCGATTATGATAATTTTTATGACATATTTTTTAAGGGGGAACCGAACATTATGAAAAAACCTTTCATTCTTGACCATCCGCTCGTTCAGCACAAACTCTCTATTCTTAGAAGAACTACCACCGGAACCAAAGATTTCCGCGAACTTATCAGCGAAATCGGAACTCTTCTTTGCTATGAAGCAACCCGTGATCTTGAACTTGAACCGGTTGAAATCGAAACCCCTATCTGCAAATGCACTGCAAAACAGATCAAAGGCAAAGCTCCTGTAATCGTTCCGATTCTCCGCGCAGGTCTTGGAATGGTTGACGGCGTTCAGAAACTTATTCCCAGCGCAAGAGTTGGCCACATCGGTCTTTACCGCGATGAGGAAACCGCACAGCCTATTGAATATTTCTGCAAACTTCCCGTTGATATTGCAGATTGCAGAGTTTTTCTTGTTGACCCTATGCTTGCAACCGGCGGCAGCGCAATCGATGCAATAGGACAGCTTAAAAAACGCGGAGTAAAAAACATCAGCTTCCTCTGCATTATCGCAGCACCGGAAGGTCTTGAAAAAGTTAATGTTGCACATCCGGACGTACAGATCTATTGCGCAGCTCTTGATGAAAAACTCAACGAAGTAAACTATATCGTTCCCGGCCTTGGCGACGCAGGCGACAGAATTTTCGGTACCAAATAATGAAAATAATGTCCGTTGACTTCGGTGACGCAAGAACCGGAATCGCCATGTGCGATAAAACCGAATTTCTTGCTTCTCCTATAACTGTTATTCACGAAAAACGCTTTGAGCACGCCATTGAAAAAACCGCTGCAGCCGCAATTGAAAACAAAGCTGAAGCTGTTATTGTTGGTCTGCCGCTCAATATGAACGGTTCCGAAGGCCCCAGGGCGGAACTTTGCCGCGAATTTGCCGCAAAACTTTCCGAAAAAATCACCGTTCCTGTAAGAATGTGGGACGAACGCCAGACAACCGTTTCCGCCGCAGGATTCCTTAACGAAACCGATACCCGCGGAAAAAAACGCAAGGCAGTAATCGATGCAGTTGCAGCTGTTATAATCCTCGACAGCTATCTCCAATGGCGCAAAAACCACCCTGGCGAATTTTAAAAGCAAAGAAAAACACAGCCTTCCTTTCGGAAGACTGTGTTTTTTTTGTGGTTTGAAAAGAAAAGAGGGGTTAATGATGAAATTTTCGACTCTTATTACTGTGATTATATTATAACCTTTAATTATGAGCATAATTTGCAGATTTTTTTAATAAAATGTAAAGATATATGCTAAAAAAGACTATTCCTAAATCGGAATAGTCTTTTTTAGCGTGACCGGAAAATAAGCCGGGTTCTGTAATGACGACAATCTATCTTCGCCGCCGGTCGCCCGTGCGGCTTTAATGCCACCTTTGCGAAGC
>JAZUAX010000044.1:0-15580 GCA_045638185.1 Oscillospiraceae bacterium
AGGGCTATGACATTTCTGTTGAATGCAGTGGACATCCCGCAGCAGCAACCCTTGCTCTCTATAGCCTTAAACGCGGCGGCCAGCACGCAATTCTTGCATACGGCCCCGGCTTTAAATATGACGCAATGGCAATTATCAACAACGAACTTCATATCCACGGCAGTGTAATGTTCACCGTTCCGGAATTTGAAGATGTTATCAAACTTATGAGCGAAGGCAAGATCAACGTTGAAAAATACGGCGAACTTATCGCAATGGAAGACGCCCAGGCAACTTTCGAAGGACTTTCCGACGGAAGCAAACCCGCAGTTAAATATATCTACGATATGTCCAAATAATCTGAGCATAAATAAAAAAGAGCAGGCTTTAAGCCTGCTCTTTTTTTGATAAATCAATAAAGATTTTTCTGTAATCTTCCGCAAAAGAAACTTCTTCCGGACTTAATTTTCTGAATTCTCCGGGCTTGAGCATAGGATCGAGCACGAATTCCCCCATTGAAATGCGCTGAAGATAAAAAATCTTGCAGCCGATGGATTTGAGAAGCAATTTTACTTCGTGACGCTTTCCTTCGGTAACGGTTATAACAGCGGAAAAGGTCTTTCCATCCGGATTTTTGAGCGCATGAGCACGGCCTTCTTCGGGAATGAATTCAGCATCGTTTTTAACAGTGCTCAAAACAATATCGGAAAGAAAAGCAGGTCTTGCGGTTTCGCCGTTTCCGTAAAGAGCGCCTCCGATTTCCAGTTTTTTAATTTTCTCTTCCGAAATTTCTCCGAATGCACGAAAGAAATATCGCTTTGTTATGCCGAATTCCGGTCTTAGCATGCGGAAGGCAAAATCTCCGTCGTCGGTTATAATAAGAAGTCCTTCGGTATCCCGGTCCAGCCTTCCGATTGGGAAAAGCCCTTTCCGGATTTCTTCGGGAAAGAGATCCATTACGGTTTCCGAATATTTATCAACGGTTGCGGTAACAACCCCGGCAGGTTTGTTGAGCATATAGTATCGCATATAAATCTCCGAAAAGGCGGCGGACAAAATGTCCCCCGCCCTTTTTTTTAGAATTTGAATTTTTTGAAAACTGCGGGCCAAAGGGCTGTTGCAGCAACGGGGATCATAAGATAGCGGATGAAAGAAGAGATGGATCCGGCAGGAAGCAAAGCTTTTGGTAAAAGATAGACAACAAGGATAAGAAGGATTCCGCCTACATAGCGGATCGCTTTTTTCTTTGCGGAAACATCGTCGATTTCAAAGCGGATAAATTTTGTTTCGATAAACGCGCCTATTGCAACACCAAGCGCAAAGCCGAAGCTTTTCCAAAGGCTTGTGTCATCCGGATAGATGAAAAGGAAAGGGGCGAAAACGGCGGTGCTGATAAAGAACATAACGGCTTTGTGCATAGCATATTTTCTGTAAAGAAGCCAGAGAAGAAGCGGAAGTCCAAAACCGATTATGTAACCGCCGAGAACATCCATGGGCCAGTGAACTCCGAGATAAAGTCTTGAAAGACCAACAAGAGCGGGCATTATTATTGCAAGAGTCCAGAAACGCTTGCGGTTAACAGCTCTTGCAATTGAAGTGAAGAAGTTTGCAGAAGCATGGGTGTGGCCGCTTGGGAAGGAATATCCCGGGGCAGTGTGTTCGCGGAGAGTTTGGATCCCTTCAACTCCGATAGGTCTTTCAACAGCGAAGAAAACCTTTATGGAACTTACGAGAAGATTTCCGAAAGAAAGGCACCAGCACATCCAGTAACCCATTTCCTTATTGAAGCACCAATAGATAAAAGTTGCAACAAAGATTATGAAAAAATCTTCACCGAGCATTGTTATGCCCTGAAAAATAATATCGAGAGCCGGGGAAGCAACAGATTGCACAGCCCGGATTATTTCTGCCTGAAATTCCATAATTTCACCTTCCTTGTTTCAAATATAGCATAAAAAAGGAAAGAATAAAAGTATAAAAAAGTTTTTTTATTATGTATTATTAAAAAATATTTAATAGATTTTACGCTATAAATATGTTATTATGAATAAAAGAAGACCCGGATGGGAGGAATGGAAAATGAAGATAGAATTGACCCGCTCTATGATCAGAAAGGCAATAACTTATATCATTGCCGGAACAGGAATTATTCTTTCCTATTTTATTCTGAAAAATTTCGGCGAGGTAAAAGAACTTTGGCAAAGCGCAAAGGATATTCTTCGCCCGTTTACGTTCGGAATAATTTTTGCATACCTTCTGAACGGACCTCTCATGTTTTTTGAAAAGCATTTAAGTTTTGTTGAAAAAACAAAACCTCGCAGAGTTCTTAAAAGGGTGCTTGCAATTATTGCGGCATGGATCGCAACAATAGCCGTATTGAGCGCATTCTTCTATATCGTTATGCCGGACGTAACAAAAAGTATCAACGTTCTTATAAATAATATTCCGCATTATCTTTCAAATCTCCAGGATTTTGTAAGAAATCTTACCGGCGCTTATGGAATAGAAGCACCGTTCATAGATTATTTCCTTGAATTTAGGATAAGTTCCGAAGTTTTTGCAACTCTTCTGAAAGAATACGGCGAAGGACTTCTTCCTCAGCTTGCAAATATTGCGAACCTTTCTGTACAGATAGGAAATGTTATCTTCGATATCGTTATCGCAATCGTTCTTTCCATATATATCATGTACAGCAAGGAAACTCTTATTGCTCAACTTAAAAAGGCAATTTATGCTGTTCTCAAAAAGGAAACTTCTGCAAACCTTGTGAGATTTGCAAGAGAATCCCACAGAATTTTCAGCGGATTCATCAACGGAAAGCTTCTGGATTCACTTATAATAGGAATCCTCTGCTTCATAGGCATGAGTCTTATCGATTTTGAATTCACAATGCTTATCAGCTTTATCGTAGGCTGTACCAACGTAATTCCTTTCTTTGGTCCGTTCCTCGGAGCAATTCCTTCCATTCTCATCCTTCTTATGGTGGATCCCTGGCAGGCGCTTTGGTTTGCGATTTTTGTATTTGTCCTCCAACAGCTGGACGGAAACATAATCGGCCCGAAGATCCTCGGCGACAGCACCGGACTTCCTGCACTGTGGGTAATGTTTGCAATCCTTGTTGGCGGAGGAATTTTCGGAATTATCGGAATGTTCATCGGTGTTCCGGCCTTTGCGGTAATTTATAAATTCACCAAAGAATATCTTGAAAACAAGCTTAAAGAAAAAAATCTTCCGGAAAAAACGGAAAACTATAAGGTAATAAAAGGCATCAAGAATATGGATGATGTCGAGAAAGGAGCAGAAGAATGAAAACAAAACGCGTTTTTTGGATAGTACTTGATTCGTTCGGAGTCGGAGAACTTCCGGATGCTGCAGATTTTGGCGACGAGGGAAGCAATACTCTCAGAGCCTGCGCAAAAAGCGGAAAACTCAATGTTCCGAATATGATAAAACTCGGCCTTGGAAATATCGAAGGCGTTGACTGCATTGAAAAGACGGAAAAACCTCTCGGAGCTTTCTGCCGCCTTAACGAAGTAAGCAAGGGAAAGGACACCACCACCGGACATTGGGAACTTGCGGGACTTGTTTCCGAACAGGCTTTCCCCACCTATCCGGAAGGCTTTCCGGATGAAGTTATAGATATGTTCAAAGAGGCAACCGGACTTGATATCCTCTGCAACAAACCTTACAGTGGAACCCAGCTTATTATGGATTACGGCAAGGAACATGTTGAAACCGGTAAGCCCATTGTTTATACTTCTGCAGACAGCGTTTTCCAGGTTGCCGCACATGAAGATGTAATTCCTCTTGAAAAACTTTATGAAATCTGTGAAAAATCCAGAGCATTTCTTCAGGGAAAACATGGCGTTGGAAGAGTTATTGCAAGACCTTTCAGCGGTGAATATCCGGATTTTTACAGAACTTCCGGCCGCCACGATTTTTCTCTTGTTCCGCCGAAGGATACAGCTCTTGACGTCCTTATGAAAAAAGGTTTTGCAACCATCGGCGTCGGAAAAATCTATGACATTTTTGCAGGCAAAGGTGTTTCCGAAACTTACCGCACCGGCCCCAACAAAATCGGAATGGAAAAAACCGATGAACTTTTCGAAAAGGATTTTGAAGGTCTTTGCTTCATAAACCTCGTTGATTTTGATATGGTCTATGGCCACAGAAACGATGCTGAAGGCTATGCAAAAGCTCTTTCTGAATTTGATGAATGGCTCGGCGGTTTTATGGAAAAAATGAATGAGGACGATGTCCTTATGATTACCGCAGACCACGGCTGCGACCCGGAAACTCCGTCCACTGACCATTCCAGAGAATATATTCCGCTTCTTGTTTATGGTGCGGGAATCAAAGCAGGAACTGATCTCGGAACCAGAAAATGCTACGCGGATCAGTCCAAAACGATCCTTGAAATTTTCGGAATTACCGATTCTGAAACCGCCGGAGAAAGTTTCTGGAAAGACATTGAAGCATAAAAAAACAAGGGCGGAAGTTGTTTTCGCCCTTGTTTTGTATAAAATTATTTAATATTATAATACTTTTAATTATATAAACGATAGGAGGCGACAATATGAAACTTTATGTTAAAACCATGTTTTTGTTTATTTTGTGCGCTTTTTTGCTTGTTGGCTGTTCTTTTGATATAAGCGGAATCAACAACGTAATAGATGCAGTTAAACCCACAAACCTTTCCGGTGAACTTGAAACAAAAACTTTTCTTCCTTCAGATGGTTTTAAGGCGAAAAAACTCGATTTTGAAAACATCAGCTTTACCGGGACAGAAACGGCAAAAATTTATATTGTCCCTTCTGATGAAACAAAGGTTGAAGCGACCTATCCTTCAGATATGAAAGACCAGGGATTCCGCGTATATTTCCGCGAAGGCGAAATTGAAATTTCCGTTCCTAAACAGACAAATTTTGTTGCGGAAAAATTCGAAGTAACCGTTTTTGCTGACATTGAGGAAATCGAAATTTCCGGAGGAATAGAACTTGAGATGGATGCTTCCGCTTCGAGAAAAATCGATCTTGACGTAACCGGAGGAACGGCAGTTTATATCTATAACATCGATGTAAGAGAAATGGAAATGGATATAAAAGGCGCTGCATCACTCGATCTTTCCGGAAAAGCAGATTGGCTTGAACTTGAACTTGCCGGAGCGGGAGCAATCGATGCAAAATCTCTTGTTTGCAGAAAAGCCGAAGTAAAAATCAGCGGCGCAGGCAGCGCGGAACTTTCTGTAACCGAGGAACTTCTTGCGGATGTGGACGGAGTTGGAAAACTCACCTATTACGGCGACCCGGCTCTTAAAAATATTTCCGGCGGACTTACGGATGTTGAACAGGCTTCAAAAGAAGTTTACGGCGGATAATTTTTAAAATTTTTTCAAAATAAACGCAACAGAAACAGACAAAAAAGGTACTATTATATTGGGAGGAATGGTTTCATGAAAAAAGTTGTTTTGATCCTGATAGTAATGATGTTTGGCCTTTTCAGTGCATGCAACTCAAGCGAAGTTCCGGAAATTCCGGAAGAGGAAAAAGCAATATGTAATATTGCAGGAAAAGATTATGAATTGAAAGTTCCGGCAAAAACCCGAATAGAAATTTATGAGGGCGGAGAAATGGCTGTTTATACTCCAAGCATTTCTGAATCTCCGGAGGTTGTTGATTTTTCCGCTCTTTCCGATTGTGTGGAAATTACAAGGCTTTCGGTTTATATAAGTTCCAAAACTGAAAAAGTTATTGTTCCTAATATGCCTAATCTTGAATACTGCTATTTTTTCTCGGCTTTCGAAAGTCCTGTCGGGAAAGTTGATTTATCCGCAACAGAAAAAGTTGCAACCGTTGATCTCGATGCTTTGACAGAAGAACTGATTATAGGAAAAGGCACCGAAAGTTTGATTCTTGGAAAAGGTTTTGACCTTTCAAAAATTTCCGGAGGAGAAAACTTAAAGAGTATTACTCTCCATGGCGGAGCGGATTTATCTTTGATCGTGGGAATTGGAGAAATTGAAAAAGTATATATAAGCGGCGAAGGTTCGGATATCGGAGAGCTTGAAAATCTCAAAAGTATGAAGCGCCTTTCTTTGATAGGTACAGATTTTGATCTTTCCAAGATAGAAACTCTTTCCATGGAAACACTTGTTTTGGGTGATTATATCGGCCAAAACACTGTTGATTCGATTACAGGTTCAGAAACCATTACAGATCTTCATATAAGCGACCGCAACATTACAGATATTGCAGCAATTGAAAAAATGCCGAATCTGAAGACGATTCTCCTTACTGTTGATGGCATGCAGGACGGTTCAATTACTTTATGGTATAACGGTACCATAACGGAAGAAATGCTTGATTTGCTTAAAACCAATGTCGATAAAAAACCGCTTGAAAAATTTATCCAAAGAGGCGGAGAAATATATATTTTTAACGACCCGAACAGAGCAAATGTATTATCTCTGGCTGAATAAAAAAATCCCTGCCAATTGGCAGGGATTTTTCTTTTGTTCAAATCAATCGATTTTGATGATTCTTCCTTCTTTTCTGGGTTTTTCAGCGGGTGCTTCAGCTTCATAGCCAAGGACACAGTTTCCGATTCCGATAAGGTTTTCCGGAAGACCCCATTTTGCAAGAAGTTCTTTTCCGATGGGGAGCTCAAAGGTCTGTTTTGCTCTGTGGATCCAGCAGGAACCGAGACCGAGAGCATGTGCGGCGTTCATAAGGTTTCCCATAACAAGGCTTCCATCCTCAAGATAGGTGGGATCCGGTGCGGCAAGAACAACAATAACGCAGGGTGCGCCATAAAAAGGGTCGCCGTCGCGGCTCATAACTTCGGCATTGATTTTGGAAAGAAGGTCGCGGGTCTCTTTATCACGAACAGCAACAAGATAAGTGCTCTGGCGGTTCATTCCGCTTGCGGCAAAAGTTCCGGCTTCAAGAACTTTATCGAGAAGTTCGTCGGAAACCTGTTCGGGTTTATAATTTCTGCAGCTTCTTCTGGTCAAAAGGTTTTCCATAGCTTCCATAAATAAAAATCTCCTTTCGTAATAAGACCCTTTTGCATAAAGGGAACTGACTGGGATTGTAAAAAAGGCGGAGCAAAGCTCCGCCTTTAATTTGATGAGCTTCTGAGTTCAGCGCCGATGTTTGCGAGTTCTTTAAGAACTTTATTAACTGCTCTGTCGCATTCCTCAACAGTAAGAGTGCGGTCTGCTGCACGGAGAGTCATGGTGTAAGCAACGCTCTTTTTGCCTTCGGCAATGGAAGAACCTTTATAAACGTCAAAGAGTTCAACCTTTTCAAGAAGTTTTCCTGCACCGGTGCGGATTGCTTTTTCAAGAGCTGCTGCGGGAAGTTCATCGTCGCAGATAATTGCAAGGTCACGGGTGGAAGCAGGGAACTTGGGAGTGGGTCTGAATTTCTTTTCAACAATTCTTGCATCGAAGATATCTGCGATATCGAGAGTTGCAACATAAGCGCGGGTCTCGATTCCGTAGTTATCGAGAACAGCGGGAGCAATTTCGCCGATTACGCCGATTTTC
Source organism: Oscillospiraceae bacterium (assembly GCA_045638185.1). Taxonomy (GTDB): domain Bacteria; phylum Bacillota; class Clostridia; order Oscillospirales; family Ruminococcaceae; genus UMGS1668. The sequence continues at coordinate 7,529 of JAZUAX010000044.1, forward strand.
TTTTCGCCGATGGAGATATCTGCGCATCTTCCGCGGTGGAAGGTGGGGTTCTCTTTGTTTGCGGTGAATTCAACACCATATACGCCGAGTTTATCGAGAGCTTCGAGAAGAACTCCTTTCATTGCGAAGAAATCTTCTTTTTCGCCGTAGGAACCGATTACTGCAACGCCTCTTTCTTCAGGAAGAATGTCAGCGGATTCTTTGGGAAGATAGATGGTGCCGAGTTCAAAGAAACGTCCGGCAATGTTGCGGTTGTTGTAGTTTCTTGCGATAACTTCGAGCATGGAAGGAACGCAGGTGGTTCTCATGACGGAAGTATCTTCGCCAAGGGGGTTGGTGATAACAACGCTTCTGCGAAGTTCGGAATCTTCGGGAAGAGCGATTTTGTCATAATATTTGGGGCTGATGAAGGAATAGGTTTCTACTTCATAGCAGCCGTTTGCCATAAGAAGGCGGGAAAGTTTTTTCTCGAACTGCTGGCGAAGGGTAAGAGCACCCTGGGATGCACCCTGAACAGCGGTGTTCGGGATTACGTCATAGCCGTAGAATCTTGCGATTTCCTCTGCGATGTCTGCTTTGTGGCGGGTATCACCAGAGCGGAAGGAAGGAACGGTGATTACGCCGTTTTCAACTTTATAGCCGATTTTTTCAAGAATTTCGACCATTTTTTCTTCGGGAAGATCGATTCCGAGGAATTTGTTGGTCCATTCGGGGCAGAATTCAACGGTATAAGGTTCATCGCCTTCGTTATCGATATCGATGTATCCACCGATAACTTCGCCTGCGCCGAGCATTTCAACAAGCTGGCAAGCGCGGTTAACAGCTTCCATGCACATTCTGGAGTCAAGGTTTTTCTCAAAGCGGCCGGAAGATTCGGTTCTCATGCCAAGTTTTTTAGCGGTGGTTCTTACGGAAGAACCGAGGAAGGAAGCGGATTCGAAAACAACCATGTTGGTGTCATCCTGGATTCCGCTGTATTCGCCGCCCATAACGCCTGCTACGCAGGAGGGTTTTTCAGCGTCGCAGATGCAGAGCATTTCGGGAGAAAGTTTTCTTTCAACTCCGTCAAGGGTGGTGATGCTTTCGCCTTCTTCTGCGTTTCTGACAACGATTTTGTTGCCTGCAAGATATTTATAGTCGAAAGCATGCATGGGCTGGCCATATTCGAGCATTACAAAGTTGGTGATATCGACAAGGTTGTTGATGGGGCGAACGCCGCTTGCGCGGAGTCTTTCTCTCATCCATCTCGGGGAAGGACCAACTTTGATGTTTTTGATCATTCTTGCAACATAACGGCGGCAAAGGGTGGGGTTTTTAACTTCAACGGAAAGAAGTTCATTGATGTCGCCGGTTTCGTTTTCAATTTTAACTTCGGGCATATGGAGTTCCTTGCCGAAAGTTGCTGCTGCTTCTCTTGCAAGGCCGAGAACAGAAAGGCAATCGGGACGGTTGGAAGTGATTTCGAATTCAACGCAAACGTCGTTGATTCCAAGAGCGGTTCTGATATCGTCGCCGGGTGTGCAGTCTTCTTTGATATCGAGGATACCGTCTTCAATTGCATAGGGGAAATCGTGAACGGTTACGCCGAGTTCGGCAACAGAGCACATCATTCCGTTGGAGGGAACGCCGCGGAGCTTGCCTTTTTTAATTTTGATTCCGCCTGCAAGGGTGGAGTTGTCGAGAGCTGCGGGAACAAGCATTCCTTCGTAAACGTTCTGTGCTGCGGTTACGATCTGGATGGGTTCTTCGCGGCCGATATCGATCTGGCAGATCTGGAGTTTGTCTGCATCGGGATGTTTTTCAATTTTAAGAATTTTACCGACAACAACGTTGGAGATATAGTCGGCTTCTTCATTATAGCATTCGACTTTGGAGCCGGACATGGTCATTGCGTCACAGAACTGTTTGGGGGTGACGCCGGTTTCAACATAGTCCGCAAGCCATCTGAGAGATAAATCCATTGTTTAACCTTCTTTACATTTAGTGGATTCCCTTCAAAAAGGGAGACGATTATTTTTCGCCGCCGGGAATATATTTTCTTACGGCTTCGGGAATTTTTTCAACAGGGATGATTTCCGGTTCCGGATCGGGACCGATTTCACCGTTGATGGCTTCCTCAATGGTTGCGGAAAGGGTCATTCCGTCAATCGCAAGTCCCTGATAAACGTTGGGAAGAATGAGGTTTGCCTGGAACGCAAGCTTGAAAAGATAGGTGATGTTGTCAGCCTGGCTTTTTGCTTCGGTGTAATTTTCTTCTTTCACTGCTTTTGCAAGTTTAGCGGCTCTGTCGCGGAGCTCGATGGAATAATCGCGTTCCTGAAGATCGAAGAAAAGCTTGCGGTAAATGTTAAGTGTTCTTGCCTGAAAGCGGAGAGTAAGGTCGGAAACTTCTTTTCTGCTGGTCATTTTCGAACTCTCCTTTCAATCAAAACTGGTCGAGGAAACGAAGATCGTTTTCGTAAAGAAGACGAAGGTCGTTGATTGCGAATCTTCTCATAACGATACGCTCAAGGCCGATACCGAAAGCGAAACCGCTGTATTCTTCGGGGTCGATGTTGCAGTTGGAAAGAACTTTCGGATGAACCATTCCGCAGCCGAGAATTTCGATCCAGCCTTCGTTTTTACACATCGGGCAGCCTTCGCCGTGGCAGTTGAAGCACTGGATATCCATTTCAGCGGAAGGTTCGGTGAAGGGGAAGTGGTGGGGACGGAAACGAACCACGGAATCTTCGCCGTAAAGACGTTTAATGAAGATTTCGAGAGTTCCTTTAAGGTCTGCCATGGTGATGCCTTTATCAACAACAAGTCCTTCGATCTGGTGGAAGAGAGGAGAATGGGTTGCGTCAACAGCATCGGAACGATATACGCGGCCGGGTGCAATGATTCTTACAGGCGGCTGCTGTTTTTCCATAACGCGAACCTGAACCGGGGAGGTCTGGGTTCTGAGAAGTACGTTTTCGGTGATATAGAAAGTGTCCTGAGTATCTCTTGCGGGATGATCTTTGGGAAGGTTAAGAGCTTCGAAGTTGTAATAATCGGTTTCAACTTCGGGACCTTCTGCAATAGAGAAGCCCATTCGGAGGAAGATATCTTCAACTTCGTTGAGAACGATGTTGAGGGGGTGTTCCTTACCGGTGGGAGCGGGGGTTCCGGGAAGAGTTACGTCAATGGTTTCGGAAGCAAGCTTCTTTTCAAGAAGATGCTGGTGGATGTGTTCTGCGGCCTCGCTGAGGTCGTTTTCAATTTCGGCACGAACCTGGTTTGCAAGCTGGCCGATAACGGGTCTTTCCTCTGCGGAAAGTTTGCCCATCTGTTTGAGAATGGCGGTGAGCTCGCCTTTTTTGCCGAGATAGCGGATACGAAGTTCTTCAAGTGCTTTGGGATCTTCGCAAAGCTCAAGAGCTTTTTTTGCTTCAAGGCGGATCTGTTCAAGCTGCTCTTTCAAGATTTTTCAACTCCATTTATATGATTTTTGTTTATGACGTTTTGCTGGTTTTGCGGAAAAACGGATATAAAAAAAGCTCCGCCCCAAGCCGCAAATCTGGGACGAAGACTCATAAACGAAAAAGGTTCTCCGCGGTACCACCCGCATTCCCGATGTTAAAAAACATCGGGCACTTATGTTTGCCTTTAACGGAGCAACCCGTTTTTGCCTAATCGGAAAATCTTTCAGCAAAACCGCTCGCGGGTGAACTTCGGAAAAATTTTAATCCGCGGAAAAGCTTTCAGCCCAATGGCTTTTCCTCTCTTTTCGGAAAAATAAAACCTACTCTCCCGGTCAATGCGTTATAATATATTAACAACAAAAGAGATAATAACATAATTAAAAGCAATTTTCAACCCCTTTTTCGATTGAAAAATATAAACGCGGTGGTATAATGGAGGAAAAGCCTTCCCATCAAAGGGAAGATGGCATTTCCGAAAGGAAATGACGGATGAGGTATAGCCGCGAAGCGGTGTTTATCAATGTGTTTTTTAAGGGGGAAAATGATCTCCATGAAAATCCTTACAGTTGAACAGATGAAAACCGAAGAACGCCTTTCGGATGAAATGGGCGTGACATATCAGCGTCTTATGGAAAATGCCGGCTGCGCCGCGGCGGCTTTTATCCGAAAAACTCTTTCAAGCGTTGCGGGAAGAAATTTTATGATTTTCTGCGGAAGCGGAAACAACGGCGGCGACGGTTTTGTTGTTGCAAGAAAGCTTTTTGAGGAAGGCGCAAACGTAATCCTTGTTCTCTGCGGAGGAATCCCGAGAAGCGACGAAGCAAAATATATGTATAACTGCGTTATTCAGGCAGAAATTACAATGTTGGATTTTGTGCTTGACCGCAAAAAGGTTGACGAATTTCTCGGCGGAGCGGATATTATAATCGATGCACTTTTCGGAACCGGATTCACAGGAGAATTCCGCGCACCCTATGACGAAATTGCAGAAATGATAAATTCCGATCTTGCAATTAAAATCTCCCTCGATATTCCGAGCGGAATAGATGCCGAAACGGGTCTTGCGGCAGAAAAAACAATCAAAGCAAACTTTACAGTTGCTTTTGAAGCGGCAAAACCCGGCCATCTTCTCCTTCCCGGAAGAGAATTCTGCGGAAAAACCGAGGTCGTTGATATAGGAATTCCTCACGAAGTTCGCGGACAGGTTCTGCAGAACTGTTTTTCCGCAAGCGAAGAAATGGTTTTTTCTTCAATTCGCAGAAGACCGCGTTTTTCCAATAAAGGAACCTTCGGAAAACTCCTTTGCATAACCGGTTCGGCAAATTTTCCGGGTGCAGCAGTTCTTTCCGCTCTTGGTGCAATGAAATCCGGAGCGGGAATAACAACAGTCGCAACCACAGAAAAAGTTGTTTCAATGATTGCGGGAAGAATTCCGGAAGCAACTTTCCTTCCTCTTCCGGAAAATAATGACGGAACAATTTCCGTTTCCGCAAAGGAAAAAATCCTTCCGATGCTGGAAAAAGTTGATGCAGTCCTTATCGGCTGCGGACTTGGAAGAGGGAAAGATATAGGCGAACTTGTGGAATTTGTAATTGAAAACGCAGATTGCACAGTTGTTCTTGATGCGGACGGAATCAACTGCATTTCCGAAAAAACGGAAATTCTTAAGAAAGCAAAACAGATTCCGATAATCACTCCCCATATGGGAGAAATGGCACGCCTTTGCGGAATTTCAATTCCGGAAACAGTTGAAAAAAGAATTGAAATCGCTTCGGAGACCGCGAAAGAATACGGAACAATTTTTGTTCTTAAGGATTCTTCAACAATTATTGCGGAACCGAACGGAGATATCTATTTCAATTCCACCGGTAATCCCGGACTTTCCAAAGGCGGAAGCGGCGATTGCCTTGCCGGAATGATAGCTTCATTTGCGGCTCAGGGATATATTGAAACGGCCTGCGCAGTCTGCGGAGTTTATCTCCACGGACTTGCGGCAGACAAAGCTGCAAAAGAACTTTCCGAATACGGAATGCTTCCGAGCGATATCCCGGATTATCTTTGCAGGATTCTTGCGGAAAAAGGACTTTGATGAATAAAAACCTCCCGAAACGGATATAAATGATTCCGAAAAGGGAGGTTTTTTATATGAGAAAATTTATTTTGATGCTTGCGTTTTTGCTTTTGTTTTCAGGGTGCTCAAATCCTCTTCCGGTGACCCCGCAGGAGATTGCAAAAATTTACGAACAGGATTTTTTAGCTTCGGTTCTTGTGAATTTCGGTGAAAATGAAGCAGAACTTGATGTTTCAAAAAACGGCATGAGCATCAGCATTTTTGTGAATTATCCGGAGGAGCTTTCCGGAATGGGAATTGAAATAGGCGATGAGCACGCAAAGATAAGCTATAACGGAATGGAACAGGAAATAAGGAAAGATTCTCTTCCGGAAGGAACACCTTTTTTGCTTCTGGAAGAACTTTTTGAGGAAATTTCAGATCCGGAAGATTTTGTTTTGAGCACAGAAAACGGAAAGATCGCGGTCAAAGGAGAATCTTTTTCTGCGGTCCTTTCGGAAGAAGATTATTCTCTTATAAGTGCGGAATTCCCGTTTTTTGATATAAAATTCACCTTTTCAAATTTCGAATTTGCTCCTTCAGAATAAAATTTTGAAAAAATTTCTGAAAAACGCTTGCTTTTTTTGTTTCAATGCGGTATAATTATCAAGCTCTACTAAGAAATGGACGGTTAGCTCAGCTGGTAGAGCTTCCGCTTGACGTGCGGAAGGTCACAGGTTCGAGTCCTGTACCGTCCACCATTAAAAAACGCATCGGCGACGGCCGGTGCGTTTTTTGTTTTTTATGTTTACAAAATCGCTTTTTCGTGCCATAATTATCTCATAAATTTAAAAACGAACGGGGGATAATTATGAAAAAACGTGTTTTGTTCGGTCTTGCTTTGGGAATCGCCGTTGCTTCTGCTGTGGCTGTTGCGGTCAGCAAAATTTCCGGGGAAATGAAAAACGGATTTGATGAAGAAGAATTTGATTCTCCCTTCGGAAACAACTGGGTAAAAGTTTCTTTCGGTTCTTCCGAAACCGCAAAAGGCCTTGCCTGTATTAAAATTCAGGCAGAAACCGATTCCAACGAAGATGTTTGCAAGCTTTTTATGCTTGCGGAAAAAGATGCGGCTATTTCCTATGAATGGGAAGACAACGAACATTTCAAACTTTTTGTCGGAAACGGAAAAATTAAACAATGCTGTGACGTTGTTTTCGATATTAATGAAATAACAGCAAAATATTACATGGTGAAAGAATAAATAAAAAAACGGCGGAAGATTTCTTCCGCCGTTTTTTGTTTTTAATCACAGACATAAAGTCCGAAAAGAGCAAGGGTTTTGTTTCCGTTATATTCCATTCCGGCGCTTTCCGCAAGCTTTCTTGCGTGGATACAGAAAGCGGAAACGCATGAAAATTTCAAATCCGGAAAGTTGCAGGGTTTTCCTTCGGTTATGGCGCAGGGACTGCAAAGGCTGCAGCCGCTGGAACCGATCATAAAACCCTGGTGGCCTTCCTCGCGGAGTTTTTTCATAAGACGAAGACCGAAAGCGTTATGTGCGCCTTTTGCTTTTTTGATTGCTTCACCGTCCTTGTAATCGGAAATGGGCCAGATACTTTGGAGAACGATGGCGTGCTTGTGTTCAAGAACGCGGTTTTTCATTTCCTCCGGAGTTCCGCAATCCGGCGGGCAGGAATAGTTTACGGCGAATTTTCCGCAAAGATTTTCCGCACAAAATGCGCGCAAAGCTTCGTCAAAAACGATTTCAGCGGTATCGATAACTGCGGCATTGGTAAAACCTTCTTCTTTTGCAAGGGCAACGAGCGTTTCGTCGGTCATTTTTTAAAAATCTCCTTTTTGTTGATAAAATCCACATAAATTTTACAATATAAAAAAATTTTTGTCCAGTACCGTTTTTGCCTTGATTTTATAAAAAAATAATTGCCTTAAATATATATGTATGGTATAATAAAATGTCAAAATGGGTAACTATGTAAAGAAGGTGAAACCGTTTGAGGATAATCGGAATCGACCCGGGCTATGCGATAGTCGGTGTCGGCGTTGTTGATTACGTTAAAAACAAGTTTTATCCGGTCAAATTTGGCGCGGTGGATACCCCGGCGGGAACACCTTTTGAAGAAAGACTCAGGACTATTTACGACACGGTTAAAGAGGTTATTGCGGAAACAAAGCCCGAATGTATGAGCATTGAAAGGCTTTATTTCAACAGCAACCAGAAAACTGCCATTGACGTTGCGGAAGCAAGGGGAGTTATCCTTCTTGCGGCGATCCAGGCGGGAATCCCTATTTTTGAATATACCCCGCTCCAAATAAAGCAGTCGCTTGTCGGTTACGGAAGAGCGGAAAAACACCAGGTTCAGATAATGGTGCGCGATACTTTAAGACTTGAATCGGTCCCGAAACCGGACGATACCGCGGACGCACTTGCGGCGGCAATATGCCACGGTTACAGCCACGGTTCAAGACTTTCCAAAGCAATCAAAGAGATTTAAAAACACCTCATCCGTCGCTTTCGGCGGCGCCTTTTTCCAA
>JAZUAX010000045.1:0-1608 GCA_045638185.1 Oscillospiraceae bacterium
CGCTGCCTCTCCAATAAGCACCGGTGGTGGAAGTGAGTTTGAATGCTTTGATGGGAGCAATGTTCATAAGGTGAGGGCCTGCGCAAAGTTCGGTGAAATCGCCCTGTTTATAGAAAGAATGAGCTTCGCCTTTTCCTGCATGCTCATCGATAAGTTCGAGCTTATAGGGCTGGTCTTTCATAACTTCTTTTGCTTCCGGGGCGCTCATGGTGAATTTGTTGAGCTCAAGGCCGGTTTTTATGATTTTTGCCATTTCGTCCTCAATTTTTTTGAGGTCATCAACGGTGAAGGGTTTTTCAACGTCGAAGTCATAATAGAATCCGTTGTCAATGGCAGGGCCAATAGAGAATTTTGCATTCGGGAAAAGATGAAGAACAGCCTGTGCCATAACGTGGGAAGTGGTATGCCAGAAAGCTTTTTTGCCGTAAGGATCATCAAAAGTGAGGATTTCAACTTCGCAGTCTTCCTCGATAGGAGTACGAAGGTCGCAGCCTTCGCCATTGATTTTTGCTGCGCATGCAACTCTTGCAAGTCCTGCGCTTATGCTCTGTGCAATCTGATAAGGGGTGACGCCGTTTTCAAATTCATGAACGTCGCCACGAAGGGATACTTTAACCATAAATTTACCTCCTGTTTTTGCGGGGCAATAAAAAAAGGTTCGCCCCAAAAAATTAAGGGGCGAAGCATATTAGGCTCCACGGTTCCACCCTTGTTTACGGAAAAACTTTTTCCGCGCTCAAAAGTTCCGCCTTAACGCGGCGGGAAACGGTGTGTTCGCAAAAGTTAAAATGCTTGCACACGCTCCGGGGATGGTATTGGACGAATTTCAACAGACGGGCTTTCAGAATTTCGCCGTCCTCTCTGGGAAGAAAAAATCGCTTCGTTTTCCCCATCAACGCATTTAAAATATTAAATCAATATTAGCACCGCTGCAAACGTTTGTCAACGGTTGGTGGACATTTTTTTCATAAAATAACTTTAAAGTATTATACTTTGAAATATAAAATAACGCTGAAAATGAATATTTTAACCTAATTTGTATAAAAAAGTTCACATTTTATTCATTTCAGAACAATATTTCTTGACAGCACCTTTAAATAGGGTTATTATTATATTAACATGTGTAAGTCTGTGTGTGTTTCTGATGCAGACCTCTGGCATTTTAATATATATAGAAAGGAATATTTTAGCACCATGGAAATCATGACCTTTATCAAAAGCATGAATATCTTTGCTGAACTGACTTCCAGCGATATTCTTGTTTGCGTGATCTTTGGCATCATTGCTTTGGTCGTTGGTTTGATAATCGCTTTCCCGGTGGGTGTTGCATATAGACGCAGAGTTGCGGAAGCCGAAATCGGTTCCGCCGAAGAAGAAGCAAGACGCATTGTAAACGAATCAATCAAAACTGCTGAAAGCCGCAAAAAAGAAGCCCTTGTTGAAGCAAAGGATGAGATCCACCGTCTTAGAACCGAAGCGGATAAGGAAATCAAAGACCGCCGCGCAGAAGTTCAGCGCAGCGAGCACAGACTCCAGCAAAAAGAAGAATCCCTTGAAAAGAAAGCAGACAACCTCGATAAAAAAGAGGAAGTTATGCAGGAAAAAATC
>JAZUAX010000046.1:0-7770 GCA_045638185.1 Oscillospiraceae bacterium
TGCATCTCAAAAGGCTGTTTTGCGTCCGGAGTAAGAATGATATTGCCGATTACGGAAACGGCGGAGCCAACGTTGAGCTTATTGATCTCCTTGAAATTATTAACTTTATCTTCCTCGTAAACAACCTGAATATTGGAGAAGCAGGTTCCGTCGTTAAGTTCGATAAAGCCTATGGATTTGGAGTTACGGGAAGTGCGAAGCCAGCCGCAGATTTTGATCGGCTCTTCGGCAAAAGCTTCCGGAGAGGCAAAAACAAGCCTCAGCTCCGTTCTTTTCATGGTGATCACCTCATGTTATTTAATAATATTACACTTTAATATAACATATTGCCATTGGTTTTGCAAGTTTTTACAGAAAATTATGCAAAACGAAAATTTATAGCAAATATATTGACAAAATCAGTTACTTGCAATACAATGAACTTGGATAATTGTAATGCAAGCAACCGGAAAGGAGGAGCTTTTTTGATAAACAAAACCCAGATTATGAAAGGAATTCTTGAAGGCTGCGTTCTCGCGGTTTTAAGCAGGGAAAAGCTTTATTCACAGGAAATTCCTAAAAAACTTTTGGAATATAAAATGTCGGATGTTTCGGACGGAACGCTTTTTCCTCTTCTTTTGCGTCTTGAAAGCGACGGACTTATCGAAAGCGAAAAAGTTCCGGTTTCGAACGGTCCCGCAAGAAAATATTATTGTACAACCGAAAAAGGATTTATGGAACTTTATAAATTCAAAGAAATATGGAGCACTCTTGATTTTTCGGTGAATGAGATTTTAAGTGGAGGTGAACAGAATGGCTGAGCTTAGAGGAAGCTATAAAGAAGATTTTAACAAAGTTAAAAAATATATAGAAAAAAATGCGGCAAAATCCCCCGAAAGGGAAGAAGCACTTGAAGGCCTTTTTGCAATTTATTTTGAGGCTCAGGAAAATGAAGAAGGAATTTTTGCTGTGCACAGAAATTCTTCGGAAGAATATGCAAAAGAAATATGCGAAAGCCTTCCGGAAAAGAAAAAAATAAACAAAAAAATTATTTTTGCAATTTTATCTATAATAACCATTGCTGCAGCTGTTTTGGGTTCGCTTTTGTTTGAAAAACCGGAAGAGCCGGAACCAATTTCAAAATTTGATATAAAAGGCGAAAAAGTCGCATATTTCTATGATGAAAAATTGTCCCTTGACGTAATGTTTGAAAACACAGGCAACAAACCTTTGTATATTTCCTTCGATACGGAAATTTCTGAATACACCAATTCCCGCTGGGACGTTTGGTTCAGCAGCGAAAATTATTCCGGGGGAGCGCAGCTTGTTGCTCCGGGAGAGACTACGAATTTTTTCGGAACGATCGATTTTTCAGGAAGAGCAGCCGGAATGACATATGACCAAAAGCTTTTCAGAATCCGCCGCGAAGTTTTTGGCGATTCTGAACTTAAAGAGAGTATTGGTTTTGCTGAATGGATTTTTGATATTGAAACTTACAGCGGAATAGTTGCTATCGGAGATTTCGGAACAAGATTTACGCCGGAGTTAGGTTTAATGCCAAAAGAGGAAATTTTTGCAAACGAAGAACAGAAAAAACACTGTGAAGAACTTATCGACAGCATAAATTATGAAAGATTGACAAAATTTTATGCGGAATCCTTCCCGAGCGATGAAATATGCTTTGCCGGAATATCCCGCGGAAACGCTATAAAAATTATCAATTGGCTTCAGGAGATAGAACTTGTTACCTGCGAACCCAAAAACCCGAATACCGGCGGCGGATATTCTTTCTATATCGAAACAATGGATGAAAATATAGCGGTTCATTCCAACGGAGGATTTTTCACAATTTGGATAGAGGGTGAACCGTACGGATATGCATTCGATGCGGAATCCTGCTCCAATGAGTTTGGCACTATGTGGGGAATAGCACAGGATGCACTTGAATCCGGAATTGGAAATGAAAAAAATACCTATTTTGAGGTTGAAAGCGATGAAACGGGTTCGATAAATGAATTTGAAGGATTTTCCATTTATTCAGAGATAGAAAACACTGGAGAAGAAACGATTTATCTTTCTTTTAAATATGAAATTGCAACAAATGTTAACGATGAATGGAAAGTTTTCAGCACCCCTGATACCCATCCGGGAAGTTCCCAGGCGATTTCTCCAGGAGAAAGAGCAAAATTCTGTGAAGATTTAAGTTCTGCATATTTTATGAATAAAGGACTTGATTACGATAACAGATTCAAAATACGAAGAGAGGTGTTTTTGGATCCTGAACTTAAAGAAAAAATTGGGTTTGCCGAATGCTTTTTCGACATTAAAATAAGAGGAACTTCTGCTGAAGTTAATCCGCAGCCGGGAAATGATGACGGAGCAAACGCTCTTCCGGTGCAAATCAATTCGGATTATCTTATTCCCGAAAAGGAAAAAACTCATGTAACGCTTTTTAACAATGAAAATAAAACCTATTATGTAACAGGCAGAGAAAAAGAGCTTCGCAATATTCTTGCATATGTTTTTCTGGGAGAAATGAGCGACAGCAAGGAGTTTTTAGGAAAAATTCTTACTCCAGTAGATACGGTTGAATTTGCAAGAAGTGAGGACGGCAAAAAATACACACTTTCACTTTATGAAAACGGATTTGTTCTTAACGGAAGCGCGGTTTCGGAACATCAGAAAGGGAAAACATTTATTGTTCAGACGGAAAATTGGGGAGAATTCAAAAGAATTGTTAGCGAAGAATATGCGCAGAATGACGGTTCCACACCATTTTACAGACCTTATTGGCTTGGACTTATAAATTACAAAAATGTTGAGCATATAAGTGTTGCACTTAACGGAGAAAACACCATGCACTATCTTCCGGGAGAAGATTGTTTTGAAAGGCTTATCGGTATATTGAAATCTGTAAATATCGAACCTTCTTCCATGAAGAAAAGCACGGGGAATAAACTTAAAACGCCATCTTCCGAATATATTTATACAACGGTTTATTTCAATACGGAAACATGTTATCAGATAGCTTTTGCAAAAGATTCCGTAATGATGGTTTCCAGCGATATGAATTACGGACTTTCATACGACGTTATCGATGATACATATGAAGATATTAAAGAATATTCTTCTGAAAATAACCCGGAAGGAAACCCTGCAACCGGAAAACCGGTAATCTATCTTTATCCCGAAAATGAAACCTTGGTTTCCGTAAGCCTTGATTTTGACGGAAGGCTCACCTATACCTATCCGGCTCTCAATAATGGATGGAAGGTGCTTGCAAAGCCGGACGGAACCCTTACAAACCTTGCGGATGGTTCCACCCATTACTACCTTTTCTGGGAAGGCACCGCAAGACCGAAATGGACTTATGAAAAAGGCTTTGTTGTAAAAGGCAGCGAAACGGAAAAATTCCTTCGTGAAAACCTTGCGAAAATGGGTCTTACCCCAAGGGAATATAACGATTTCATCACCTATTGGGTGCCGAAAATGCAGGAAAATGCTTATAACCTCATTTCCTTCTCCGGCAATGAATATTCCGAAATTGCAAAGCTCACCGTTAACCCCAAACCGGATAGCGTGATAAGAATCCATATGATGTGGAAAGCTCTTGATGCAGCAGTCGAAATCGAGCCGCAGGTTCTTCCGGTTTATCAGCGCGAAGGTTTCACACTTGTTGAATGGGGCGGAACGGAAATTTTTGAATAATGGAAAAAAGCCGCCCTTTGAGGGGCGTCTTTTTTTGTCGGTGCGCTTTTGTGTTGAAAAATTCATAAATATATAATATAATAAATAATTAGCTTATTATAACCGGAGGTAAACCAATGGCTTTTTCTTACGAAACTCTTAATCCGCGCCAGATGGAAGCGGTCAACCATAAAGAAGGCCCGCTTCTTGTCCTTGCCGGAGCGGGAAGCGGCAAAACCACCGTTCTTATTGCAAGGGTTGCAAAGCTTATCGAAAGCGGAATCCGCCCCTGGAACATTCTTACCATAACATTCACCAATAAGGCTGCGGATGAGCTTAAAAACCGCCTTGTAACAAAACTTGGAGCGGAAGCTGCGGACGTTTTTGCCTCAACTTTCCACAGCATGTGCGTAAGGATCCTCCGTAGAGATGCGGAAGCCATCGACCTTCCGAAAAGTTTCACCATCTATGATGCTGACGACAGCCTTCGTGTTGTAAAAAAATGCCTTAAAAATCTTGGAATGGAAGAAAAACAGTTTCCGCCGAAACCTTTGCTCGGTGCAATAAGCCATGCGAAGGAACGCCTTGAATCTCCTCAGGATATGTCCGACCTTGCGGACAGAAACGGAGATTACCGAATGAAAATCACGGCAAAGGTCTATAACGCATATCAGAAGGAACTCCACGAAGCGGGAGCGCTGGATTTCGACGATCTTCTCTGTGAAACAGTTCGCCTTTTTAAGACGAAACCGGAAGTTCTGGAATATTACCAGAACCGCTGGCAATATATCATGGTGGACGAATATCAGGATACAAACCATGTTCAATATATGCTGGTAGCAATGCTTGCGCAGAAGAATAAAAACCTCTGTGTAGTTGGTGATGATGACCAGTCTATATATAAATTCCGCGGCGCCACCATTGAAAATATTCTTTCTTTCGAGCGTCAGTTCCCGGGAGCAAAAGTTGTTCGCCTTGAACAAAACTACCGCTCCACACAGAACATTCTTTCTGCCGCAAACAGGGTTATTGAACATAACACCGAGCGAAAAGGCAAAAATCTCTGGACTGAAAGCGACGACGGAAACAAAATTATCATCCGCCGCTGTGTTGATGAGGACAGAGAAGCGGAATTCATCGCAGATAAAGTTCTTGACGGAATTTCCAAAGGTGCAAACTACAGCGATTTTGCAGTTCTTTACCGTATGCATGCCCAATCTGCAAGCCTTGAGCGAACTTTTATGAGAGCCGGCGTGCCTTATAAAATCATCGGCGGATTGCGCTTTTATGAGCGCAAGGAAATCAAGGATATGCTCGCATATATGTCCGTAATCGCAAATCCTGCCGATAATCTCCGCCTTGAACGAATCATCAACGAACCGAAGCGTGGAATCGGCGCAACCACCCTTGCTTCCGCACAGCATATTTCCGACGTTACGGGAATGAGCCTTTTTGAGGTTTTTGAGCACTCTGATGAATATATCGACCTTATGAAACGCAGCGCTGCGCTCAAAGGTTTTACCGATATGATTAAGGAACTTGTGGAAATTGCGGAAGATTTTGATGCGGAAGAATTTTTTGATGCTCTCTGCGAGAAAACAGGATATGTCGAAATGCTTCGTGCCCAGGGTCTTGAAGGCGAAACAAGACTTGAAAACATCGGCGAACTTAAAACCAATATGATGAAATATCAGGATGCTTCCGAAAACGCGGAACTTTCCGGTTTCCTCGAAGAAGTTGCCCTTTATACCGATCTGGACCGTCTTGAGGAAAGCGATTCCGTTCTTATGATGACTCTCCATTCCGCAAAAGGTCTTGAATTCGAAAATGTATTCATAATCGGTGCGGAAGAAGGCGTTTTCCCCGGAATGCAGGCGATTTATGATATGACCGAAATGGAAGAGGAACGTCGCCTCGCCTATGTCGGAATTACCCGTGCAAAGAAAAATCTTTTCCTTACTGCGGCCGCAAGCCGAATGATTTTCGGCCAGACAAACCATAACCGTCTTTCACGTTTCGCAGAGGAAATTCCGGAAGAATATAAGGACTTCTTTGACGAAAGCGAAAGCAGAAGAAAAAATATAAGCTATCATTTTGAAGAAGATTCTGCAGGAAAAGTACATATCGAAAAAACTTTTACCGAAGCACCGAAAGCACAGGGAACAAGCTACCGCCCAGGAGATACCGTTTCCCACCGCGTCTTTGGAAAAGGAACTGTTCTTTCCGCAAGCCCCATGAGCGGAGATACTCTTCTGGAAATTGCTTTTGAAAAAGTCGGCACAAAAAAACTTATGGCGAATTTTGCAAAACTTAAAAAGGAATAATATATTTGTTTTTCCCCGAAAGGAGGAAGTCTTTTGAAACGAATTTTGTTAACGGCGGAGGAAGTCGCCGCCGCATCCGAAAGCGGAAGTTCTTCCGAAAGCCTTAACGCTTTTATAAACACTCTCGGAAAGATGGAACTAAGCGAAATAATTACGAAATACGGCGAAAAAGCCCTTTGGGCGCTTATAACCGTTGTTCTCGGCGCTGTTGTAGTGCATTGGGCGGTTAAATTTGTTATGCGCTATGTCGAAAAAAGCAACCTTGCGCCCGGTGCCACAAAATTCATACACGGAATCGTTGCTTTTCTGCTCTATTTCATTGTAATTCTTACCGCGGCAAATGTTCTTGGAATTCCGGTAACCTCCGTTCTTGCGGTGTTCAGCGTATTCACCCTTGCGTTTTCGCTTGCAATCAAAGATATTATTGCGCTTTTTGCAAGCGGAATCACAATTCTTTTTTCAAAGCCTTTCAACGCCGGGGATTTTGTGGAAATTCCGGAGGAAGGTGTTTCTGGATTTGTTTCCCAGGTCGGGCTTATTCATACCCATCTTTTTACAGCAGATAATAAAGAAATTATAATTCCGAACAGCATTGTCGCGGGAGATACCCTTATAAACTACAGTAAAATCGGTCTTCGCCGACTCGATGCGATTTATTCAATCGGAAGAGGAGAGGATTTTGAAAAAGCAAAAAGAATAATCCGCGAAGTTGTTGATGCGGAACCTCTTGTTGAAAAGGAAAAAGATATTTTTATAATGGTCACCGCCATGGGACCCAGCGGAACGGATATCGTCTGCAAAGTTTATGTTAAATGGGACAGCTACGAAACTCTTCGCTGCAGTCTTAACGAAAAAATCAAAATCGCATTTGATGAAAACAAAATAGAAATTCCTTATAATCAGCTCGATGTTCATATGAGATAAAGGAGAAGAAAATGCAGGGAACACTTAAACGCAAACAAATCGGCGAAGGGGTTTTTATGAACTCCGTTAAAGAATCCAAATTCAAATCGGACAGAATAAGCCTTTGTCTTGTTACCCCTCTTGAAAAAGAAAAAGCAACGGTAAATGCCCTTGTGCCTTTTGTCCTCAGAAAAGGCTGCAAAAGCTGCCCGGATTTCACAAAACTCAATAGAAAACTTGCGGAGATGTATGGAGCGATCCTCGATGCGGATGTTGCAAAGCATGGTGACAGCCAGATTATTGAAGTTTCTATACAGTTTACCGATGACCGTTATGCAATCGGCGGCGAAAACATGACCGAAACAGCTGCAAAACTTCTTTCCGATATCGTTTTTGAACCGAATTTTGATGAAAACGGACATTTTCCGGAGATCGACCTTGAACTCGAAAGAGAATTCCTTATCGATACTATCGAAAGCGACCTTAACGATAAAAGGGTATATGCAATTGGAAAAGCACTCAGGCTTGTTTTTGAAAACGAACCTTTTGGAGTAAAACGTTACGGATACGTGGAAGACGCAAAAGCAATCACCGCGGAAAGCCTTGCAGAAGCCTGGAAAAATCTTGTTGAAACTTCAGGAATAGAAATTTTCTTTGCCGGTCCCGGAGATTCCGAAATTGCGGAAAAAGTTTTTGCGGAAAAAATTTCTTCTCTCAGAAGAAATCCCGTTCCGGCAGAACATTTCGAAATCGTGGATTATTCTCCTCTCAAAGAGGCTGAAGAGAGCATGGATATGGTTCAGGGAAAACTTCTTATGGTTTTCCCAATGGCAGCCCCGTAAACCGAACGCGCAAAGAAAGCCGCAAGGGTTCTTTC
>JAZUAX010000047.1:0-34646 GCA_045638185.1 Oscillospiraceae bacterium
GTTGGAACGTCTGTGGGAGTGGGATACTTTGATACCAAAGCTAACACCTTTTCCGCAGAAATCACATTTGGCCATAGTGGCACCTCCTTTGTTCTATCAGAAAGTCAACGTTCGTATTATATCAAACATTCACGAAAAAAGCAAGTATTTATCAGCATTTTTTCCAAATTATTTTGTTTTTTTTATAATAAACAAAAGTTTGCTTTTATTTAACAAAAAAATTACCTTCGAAGTATAAAATTCGCCGCTTTTTCCTTGTAATGAACAAGGTTTTCCTATATAATATATATTTAAGTAACTATTTTTAATTTTAAGGAGAAAGAAATGCCTGCTTTTTTTTCCGGCGGAATTCAATCCACCGTTTATCTTCTGGTAATTCGTTTAATAGTTGCGCTTATTGCGCTTCCTATACATGAATGTGCTCATGGCTATGCCGCTTACAGAATGGGAGATCATACTGCATACAGGCAGGGAAGACTTACGCTTAACCCGTTGGCACATTTTGATCCGATAGGCACTCTTGCAATAATTCTTTTCGGTTTCGGCTGGGCTAAACCTGTTCCGATAAATCCGCTTAATTTTGAAAACCCCAAAAAGGGAATGATGCTTTCTTCTCTTGCGGGTCCTCTTTCCAATATTGGACTGGCTTTTATTTCAATGGTGCTTTATAAACTCAGTTACATTCCTAATTATCTTGGAATTTCCGGAGCTTTTATATCAACGATTCAGATGTTTTTGCTCTATATGATTACAATCAACATTACACTTGGTGTTTTTAACCTTATTCCGATTCCGCCTCTTGATGGTTCAAGAATTGCGACCTATTTTCTTCCGCAGCGCATTTATTTTAAAATAATGCAATATGAAAATATAATTTTCATTGGACTTATGATTGCGCTTTGGTTTGGCGTTCTTGATGGACCGATCAATTTTGTAAGCACTGCGGTTACCGGAATTCTTGATTTTATAACAATGCCTATTGACTGGTTTACCTCGATGCTTTTTTGATTTTTTAATTTGATAATTTGGAGATAGAAATTTGAGCGAAAAAATCAACTATAAACTGGAGGCTTTTGAAGGGCCTCTTGATCTTCTGCTTTTCCTTATTCAAAAGCACAAACTTAATATTTGCGATATAAACATTTCGGAGCTTCTGGAACAATATACCGAAACTATCAAAGATATTGAAAATTTTGAGGATATGGACGAAGCTGCAGAATTTCTTGAAATGGCTGCAAGGCTTGTTTATATTAAAACCGCAATGCTTCTTCCGAGATATGATGATGAGGGAGAAAAGCTCCGTCAGGAACTCCAGGGAGAACTTATTGAGTATCAGACCTGCAAAATGGTTGCGGCGGAACTCAAGGAAAGGTTCTGCGGAAACAGCATTTTTTCCAGAAAACCCACGCCCGTTGAAGCAGACAATACTTACACAAGGGTTCATCCCTCGGAAGATATTCTTAAAGCTTATCTTTCTGCGCTTGGAAGAAAACAGCGCAAGCTTCCGCCGCCCGTAGAGGCTTTCAGCGGCGTTGTTCATAAAAAGCTGATATCAGTACCTTCCCGTGCAATAATCCTTTTAAAACGCCTTTATAAGCGTACAAAGCTTAAATGGAACGAACTTTTTGCAGGTTCGACAAGAAGCGAAAGCGTTGCTATGTTCCTTGCCGTTCTGGAACTTGTAAAAAAGGGAAGAATAAACGTAAACGAAGATAACATTGTTGAACTTAATAAAAACACAGAACGAAGAAAAATGAAAGAGGGTGACGAAACTGCAGCTGGAACAATATGAAAAAATTGCCGAATCCATTCTTTTTGCCGGCGGAGAACCCGTTGATCAGAAAGTGGTTGCAATGGCGATGGAACTTGATGAAGATGCCGCTGTGGCGGTTCTCGAAAGTCTTAAAACAAAATATGAAAAATTCGAAGGTTCGATAGAGGTAAGACGTCTTGAAAACCAGTGGCAGCTTTGCACCAAAGCGGAATATGAATCTTATATCCGTAATGCTTTTGAAATAAAACGCAATGCTCCGCTTTCCCAGGCTGCTCTCGAAGTTCTTGCGATAATCGCCTATAACCAGCCTGTTACAAGAGCTTTTGCGGAACAGGTCAGAGGCGTTGATTCTTCCGGTGTAATGTCCACCCTTGTGGAAAAAGGACTTATTGAAGAAGCAGGAAGGCTCGATCTTCCCGGAAAACCTATAGCATATCGCACAACTCCGCTTTTCCTTCGCTCCTTTGGGCTGGAATCTCTTGAGGATATGCCTCCGATTGCAGATGAGGCGGAAACTGAAGAAAAAATGCCTTCCTCTGAATTGGAAGATCAACAGTCTCTTTTTGATAACGAAAATTGATTTCTTGAATTTATAAAAGGAGGTGACAGTCTTGACAGGAGTATATATATTTTTGGGGATAACAGCATTTGTTTTACTGCTGCTTTTGATTCCTGTTAGAGCTGTTGCCGATTATAAAGGTGAATTTTCTTTAAAAATAAAATTCTTGTTTTTCTTTGACTATGTTGTTTTTCCTATGAAGGAAAAGAAAAAGGAAGAAAAAGCGAAAGAAGAAAAACAAAAAACTCAAAAAGCGACCGAAGAAAAGAAAAAGCAAAAACGCAAAATGACCCTTGAGGAAATAATCGATATGATAGTGGACTGCGTAAAAAAATATGGTCCCGGTGCCAAAATGATCCTCAGGAACATAAGATTCCACCGTCTTGAACTTTATTGGAAAGTTACTGCGGAAGATGCGGCTGCCTGCGGTCTTAAATACGGAAAAATATGTGCGTGGCTTTCCGGCGTTTTTGGATTTTTCAGAAATTTTATGAAAATCGAAAACGCAAAAATAAAAGTTTTTCCGGATTTTCTTTCTGAAAAAGACGAAATATATGGTGGCGCAGATATAGAATTTAATCCGCTTGTAATAATAATCGGAGCCTTGAGAATGGCTTTTGTCTTTATAAAAGACCTTATAAAAACTAACAAAACAAAATCCGCAAAACCGCGGAAAAACATAAACACAAAGGAGAGTGCTTCAGCATGAGCGAAAAAAATCTTGAAGGTATGATAAATATCTCCCTTGAGAAAGTTAAAGGAATGGTGGATTCCAATTCCATAATCGGTTCTCCGATTTACACTCCCGACGGTACCACCATTATTCCTGTTTCCAAAGTCAGCATAGGTTTTGGATGCGGCGGTTCGGATTTTCCTTCCGCGAGCCCGAAGGAAATGTTCGGCGGCGGAACCGGAGGCGGTGTTACAATCCAGCCCGTTGCATTCCTTATTCTTAAAGGCGAAAGCGTAAGAATGATTCAGATCGCTGATAAAAACAGCGTTGCAGAACGCGTTGCAAATATGGTTCCGGATGCAATCGATACTTTTTCCAGCCTTATCAGCAAAAAGAAAAACGCAGATAACGTAACCGTTGAAACTGCAGAACCTGCAGTTATTGAAAAAGTTCCGGAGGAACCCGTTCAGGAATAAACAAAAAGCACCCTGCATAAATTTTTGCGGGGTGATGCCTTTTGCGTAAAATATCAGCGCTGCTTTTTTTGGTGTTCATCTTGTTTTATATGAGCACAATATGTTTTTCAGCGCCCAAAGGCGCTGTGCTCATAGATGCAGAAAACGGCAGAGTTTATTTTGAACTTAATAAAGATGAAAAACTTCCGATGGCAAGCACTACCAAAATTATGACAGCGCTTATTGCTTTGGAAGAAGAAAATCTGAATGAATATTTTTCGGTAAGCAAGGAAGATGTAACGGTGGAAGGTTCCTCGATGGGACTTTTGCCGGGAGATAAAGTTACTCTGCGGATTCTTGCGGAAGGGATGCTCCTTGCTTCCGGAAACGATGCTGCAAATGCTGCGGCAAAAAGGATTTCCGGCTCGACGGAAAAATTTGTTAAGCTTATGAACAAAAGAGCAAAAGAGATGGGTTTGGAAAGCACCTCTTTTGAAACTCCGTCGGGCCTTGACGGCAAAAACCATTTTTCAACAGCTTCAGATATGGCTTTGCTTGCCAAAAATGCTTTGAAAAATCCTGATTTTGCCGAAATTTGCAGTGCGGAAAGTATGCGGGTCGAATATGGAAATCCTCCTTATTCAAGAGTTATAACTAACCACAACCGACTTTTGAAAACTCTTGAAGGAACAACGGGAGTTAAAACCGGTTTTACCAAAAAAGCCGGAAGATGCCTTGTTTCTTCTGCGGAAAGGGAAGGAGTTTCGCTGATTTGCGTAACTCTCGGTTGCCCGGACGATTGGAATTATCATACTGCGCTTTATAACGAATATTTTAAAAAGCTTGAGTCAGTTCCGCTGGAAAACTTGGCAGAAAAAATTGAAATTCCCGTTTGCGGGGGAACTGAAAAAAATGTTTCAGCCGTTCCGAAAGCTATTTCAGCGGCGCTTTTTAAAGGTGAAATTGAAAAAATAAAAATTGTAATAAGCAAACCGAAATTTGTTTTTGCGCCGATTGAGAAAGGCGATATAATCGGAAAAGCATTTTTTTATCTTGAGGATGTGCTTATTGCCGAAACTATATTTATCGCAGAAAATAATGTTGAAACAATTCCCAAAAACGAGGATTTTTGGGATAATATAAAAGACATTTTTTAAATTTTGAGGAGAATAAAATGAAAGATACAAGAATTCAGAAAGCAATTGCCGACGCAGGCTATACTTCCAGAAGAAAAGCGGAAGAACTTATTGCTGCAGGCAAAGTTAAAGTCAATGGCCATCTTGCTGAAATCGGAATGAAAGTTGATGTAAGAAAAGATATAATCACCATAAACGGTGAGGAGATTAGTACCAGAATCGGCGAAAAACTCTGGTATGTTGCTCTTAACAAACCCCGCGGTTTTGTAACAACCACTTCCGACGAAATGGGAAGAAAAACTGTTATGGATCTTGTAACCGATATTCCTGCAAGGGTTTATCCTATCGGACGTCTTGACCGCAACAGCGAAGGTCTTATCCTTCTCACCAACGATGGTGCTTTTGCAAATATGATCATGCATCCCAGCGGCAACATCCAGAAAACCTATCGCGTAACCGTCCGCGAAACCGGAATTGAGGAAAAGCTTATCAAACTTGCCGAAGGTGTTAAAATTGATTCCGGATTTGTACGCCCGGTTTCCGTAACTGTTCTTGAAGAAAATGAGGAACGCACCGTTCTCCAGTTCATCATTGCCGAAGGTAAAAACCGCGAGATCCGTAAAATGTGTGAAGCAGTTGAGCTTACCGTTATCCGCCTTAAGCGCACCTCTATCGGTATTGTAAGACTCGGAATGCTCCAGCAGGGAAAATGGCGTGAACTCACCAAAGAAGAGCTTACAGGCCTTCATAATCTTTCTAAAAAAGGAATTCCCGGAGAGCAGACTCCCAAGAAAAATGCCGCCAGAAAGCCCCAGAACGGCTCTAAACCCCAGGGCAAACCCGCAGCAAACAAGCCTGCAAAACCCGCAATGAAATTCGCAAGAAGACCTTGATAAAATAAAAAGAATCTCCCGGAATTCCGGGAGATTCTTTTTTTTATGCAATAAAAAAGTCCCGGACAAATGTCCGGGACTTTTTCGTGAATTTTCAGAAATTAAAGATAAATAGTGAGTGCATAAACTGCGAGAGTTACAACGAAGAAAACGATTGCAAGAACTTTGGTGATTCTGGCAAGTTTTGCGTTGTTGCTTTTTGCCTCAGCTGCGGAAGCGGAAGCGCTTTTTCCGGAAAGAGCGGAAATACCGTCAGCTTTGCTGCTGCTCTGGAAAAGAACAGTTACAGTTACGAGAACGCAGGTTATGATAAGAAGAATACTTCCGATAATTTCAAATACAGTCATGATAAACCTCCAAAAATAACACGATAGCTATACTATAATACCACAGCTAACGCGCTTTTGCAAGGGCTTTTTTAGCATTTTATCAAAAAATTGACTTTTTTATAAGGTATTATAATTGCATTTACGGTAAAAATATAGTCAAGTTCGTTAGTTTTCGATTAAAGAAAACAAAAGCGTTTGCCTTGAATATAAAAATCGAAAACTAACGGCTTTTTTATTAGGGGACGCATTTATAAAAAAGCGTCCCCGTTTTTTATAAATCAGATAAAGTCGGGGATATCTTCGGTATCCTCAAATTCAACAAATCTGTCCTCATAGGTTCCATCGAGCATTTTTGCAATTTTTTCGCGGCGGGGATAAAGTACCTCAAAAGCGGCAAAAGCAGCAAAAAGCACAATAATGGGAGCAAGGTATTTAAGTGCCTTGTTGGTGGAAACTCCGAAAAGAACACCGAGAAGAAGAACAAGAAGATAGGACCAGAAATAATCAGTATATTCAAAGTCCTCAGCAATATCTCTTGCTCTGTCAAACCATTTTCTGCAGAATGCGTACATAATCAAATCTCCTTTCGGTATATAAAAATATTATAAACTTATTTGTTCAAAAAGGTCGCCGTCTTTTGGAATGGCGCCTGCGGCGGGAAGATTTCTTGTTCTGAAACGATGTGCGTTTTCAAGCATTCCTTCAGCAAAAGGTTTTGCACCGGAAACGACTGCGTTTTTCTTGAGTGTCATAACCGCAACGCCTTGAGTGTCTCTTGCGGCCTTTGAAGGAACAGCACCGGAATGAACAAGAAGAAGTCTTCCACCGGAAGAGGAAAGAAGGAATTCTTTATCCTCTTCAATATTATAACACGCAACAAGGGGAGATTTATCGGAATATGCGCCGATAAGCTTTTTGCGCCTTGTTTTTGTTTCGTAAGATGAAAGCGGAACTTTTGCCGCTTTTCCGTTCTCAAAAAAGAATACCATAAAACCACTGTATTTTTCAACCACTGCCATGAAAATTGCGCTTTCGCCTTCGTCAAAGCCGAGTTTGGAGGGAATATAATCTCCCATTACACTGGTTTTTGTATCGTCAAAATCGCAGGCACGTGTTTTATAAACCTGGCATTTGTTGCTGAAGAACAAAAGCTCAACAGCATTGTGGCTTTCAGTGGAAAATACGATTTCGTCGCCTTCCTTGAGCTTGTGTTCGCCGGACATTCTGAGCGACTGAGGTGTGATTTTTTTGAAATATCCCTCTTTTGTGAAGAACAGGTTTACAGGATAATCGGGAATTTCTTCCTCGACCTCAACGGAAGCGGTTTCGCTTACGTAGATAATCTCGCTTCTGCGCGGCTGGTCATATTTCTTAATAACTTCCTTAAGGTCATCAATAATAAGATTATTGATTTTTTTCGGATCATTAAGAATGATTTCCATTTCAGCAATCTCTTTCTTAAGGTCGCTGATATCTGCGGTGCGCTTGAGAATATATTCTCTGTTGAGGTGGCGAAGTTTGATCTCTGCAACATATTCCGCCTGGATCTGATCAATTCCGAATCCGATCATGAGGTTGGGAACAACTTCACTTTCACTTTCGGTCTCGCGGATGATTTTGATTGCTTTGTCGATATCAAGAAGAATTTTCTGAAGACCTTTGAGAAGATGAAGTTTATCTTTTTTACCTTTAAGATCAAAATAGATTCTTCTGCGTACGCATTCGTGTCTGAATGCGACCCATTCGTTGATTATCTGGCGAACACCGAGAACCATCGGAGAACCGCCGATAAGTACGTTGAAGTTTGCGGAGAAGGAATCTTCCAGAGGGGTGCTTTTATAAAGTTTCTGCATAAGAGCATCCGGGTCGATTCCGCGCTTGAGGTCAATGGTGATTTTAAGACCCGAAAGATCGGTTTCGTCACGGATATCGGAAATTTCGGTTATCTTTCTTGCCTTGACCAGTTCGAGTATTTTGTCGATGATCGCCTCAACACAGGTGGTTGCGGGAATTTCGGTTATCTCGATACATTTATTTTTTTCATCATACTGATATTTGGAACGGACCTTGATACTTCCGCGTCCGGTTTCGTAAATTTTGGTAAGCTCGTCCTTATCGTAAACGATAAGTCCGCCGCCTGCAAAATCCGGAGCAGGAAGGGTGGAAAGAATATCGTGTTCAGGATCCTTTATAAGCTTAATAGTTGTTTCACAGATTTCAGAAAGTCTGAAAGGACAAATCTGCGAAGCCATACCTACAGCGATACCGACGTTGAAGTTGACAAGAATGGAAGGGAATGTAACAGGAAAGAGCGAAGGCTCCTTCATGGTGTTATCATAGTTATCGACAAAATCAACGGTGTCCTTATCGATGTCGCGGAAAAGTTCCGCGGAAATTTTATCAAGTTTTGCCTCGGTATAACGGGAAGCAGCGCAGACCATGTTTCTGGAATACGCCTTACCGAAGTTACCTTTGCTGTCAATCCAGGGATGGAGCAAAGCGGCATGACCTCTGGACATACGGACCATGGTGTCATAAATAGCCTGATCACCATGTGGGTTGAGTTTCATGGTCTGACCGACGATGTTTGCGGATTTGGTTTTTCCTCCGGAAAGAAGACCCATTTTATACATGGTATAAAGGAGTTTTCTATGGCTGGGTTTAAAACCATCAATTTCCGGAATCGCACGGCTTACTATTACACTCATGGCATAAGGCATATAGTTTTTTTCGAGAACATCAACAATGGGCTGATCGACTATTATGCCGGCGTTTTCAAAATTAGCCTTTGCCTGCGGTTTTATTTCTTGCTTTTCAATCTTTTTCTTGGCCATTTTTTCCCTTTCCGGTAATCATTTATGATATTTTCCTCCGGTGGAAATCTGGAATGCACGATAAATCTGTTCCAGAATGAGCACACGGGAAATCTGGTGGGTAAAAGTCATTCTGGAAAGCGAAAGTTTAAGTTTCGCTTTCTTTTTAATTTCATCAGAAAGTCCGTAAGAACCACCGATTACAAAACAAAGTTCGCTGGCGCTTTCATCGGACATTAAGTTTTCAAGCTTTTGGGAAAAACTTTCGGAAGAAAGCATTTCGCCCTCAATGCACATTGCAGCAACAACGGCATTCTGCGGAATTTTTGATAAAATTGCGCTTCCTTCCGTTTCAATACATTTTGCGATTTCGGAAGGAGAGGGTTTATCCGGAAGTTTATATTCGTTAAGCTCGGTTATTTTTAATTTGCAGTAGGCGGAAATGCGCTTTTCATATTCTGCGGCAGCTTCGCGCAGATATTTCTCTTTTAAATTTCCGACGCAGATAATATTTATTGTGCGCATTTTTCCTCCTTAAAGCAAAATATTTTCAGAAAGTTCGTTTCTCGGAGCAGCAAAAATTATATAATCCTTGTCTCTTTTAAATCCTGCAAAAGAAAGTTCTGAAATACAGGTCTGAAGAGCAACATCGGGAGTGTTGTTTTCTTTGCTGAGATGTCCGAGAACAATGTGAGTTGTGCCGCATTTAACAAGTTCAGAAAGGAAAGCGGCGCAATCGGTGTTGGAAAGGTGACCAAGGGGTCCCTTTATACGTCTTTTAAGATGATACGGATAGGGCCCGAAATCGAGCATTCCGTTATCATAGTTTGATTCAATTAGTACAAGCTCACTTCCGAGAAGACGTTCGCGGGCTTCCTCCGTTATATATCCGGTATCGGTACAAACGGTTATACGGTGCTCATCAGGCGTTGTGATGCTGTACCCCAGGCTTCCGACGCTGTCGTGTGAAGTTTTGAAAGGTTTTACAAGCATATTTCCTATGATCTGCCCATGCTCATCGATTTTATTGAGCACGGCATTCTCAGGAACAAGTCCGTTTGACAAAAGATAGCTGAGCACGGGCCCGGAAGCGAAAAGCGGAACATGATACCGGTTTAAAAAAACGGAAAGTCCGCGTACATGGTCAATATGTTCATGGGTTATAAGAATTCCCGCAAGAGAAGCAGGTTCTATTCCGCGGTTTTTAAGTGCCGTTGTAACTCCACGGCTGCTTATACCGAAATCAATAAGAATTCCTTCCCCGGAAGCGCCGACGAAGCTCGAATTGCCGGAACTGCCGCTGGCTATGGTAAAAAATTTTGCCAAAATCAAACCTCCGGAAAATATAATAAGCGGAGCGGAAACCGCTCCGCTTTAAAAAATTTTTTAAACAACGGAATAAACAGAAGAACCTTCCGGAACGGAAATTCTGCTGATATCTGCGCCAAGACCGCGAAGTTTATCAACAAGGTTTGTATATCCGCGTTCGATATGGTGAATTTCCTCAATTTCGGTAATTCCGGTTGCTGCAAGTCCGGCAATTACCATTGCAGCTCCTGCACGGAGGTCTGCTGCGCGAACAGCGGCGCCGGTAAGTCCTTCAACACCCTGAACGACTGCAACTTTTCCGTCGACGGAAATGGAAGCACCCATTCTGCAAAGTTCGGAAATATATTTAAAGCGGTTGTCCCAAACGCCTTCGGTTACAATGCTGGTGCCGTTAGCAAGAGCAAGAAGAGTGGTCATCTGGGGCTGCATATCGGTGGGGAAACCGGGATAGGGCATAGTTTTTACATTTACATGCTCAAAGTGGTCAACCTCGCCGGAAACGCGGACTGCGTCATCATATTCGACAACGGAAGCACCGGTTTTAACAAGTTTTTCGGTAATTGCCTCAAGGTGTTTGGGAATAACGTTTCTGATAAGTACGTTGCCTTTGGTTGCGGCTGCGGCTACCATATAAGTTCCCGCTTCAATCTGGTCGGGAATAATGGAATAGTTTGCTCCGTGAAGTTTTTCAACACCGTGGATTTTAATAACGTCGGTACCTGCGCCGCGGATATCAGCACCAAGGGAGTTGAGGAAGTTTGCAAGGTCAACAATGTGAGGTTCTTTTGCAACGTTTTCGAGAACGGTAAGACCTTTTGCTTTAACAGCGGCAAGCATTACGTTAATGGTTGCGCCAACGGAAACAACGTCAAAATAAATGTGGCTTCCGAGAAGACCTTCAGTGCTTATGGAAACACTTCCGTGGCCGATGTTGACATTTGCACCAAGAGCTTCAAAACCTTTGATATGCTGGTCAATGGGACGTACGCCGAAATCGCATCCACCGGGAAGCGGAACGTTTGCTTCGTTGCATCTTCCGAGAAGTGCACCGAGGAAATAGTAGGAAGCACGGAGCTGTCTGGCAAGATCTTCGGGAACTTTGTGGGAAGTGATATTGCTGGTATCGATGAAAACAGAAGTACGGCTTACAACACGAACGGTTGCGCCCATGAGAGAAAGCATATCATAAAGGGTGTAAACATCGCTGATATCAGGGATGTTTTCAAGAAGGCAGGGACCGCCCGCAAGGATTGTTGCGGGAATAATTGCAACAGCAGCATTCTTTGCGCCGCTGACCTGGACCTCTCCGCGAAGAGGGGTACCGCCTTTAATTACAAATTTATCCATGTTTTATCCCCTTAAAAATATATTTATTGCAACTTAAAAAATAAGATGGTTACAGTTATAATTATAATATCATAAAATTAAAATCTTTTCAACATTATTCTTTAATATCTTAATATATACTTAATAAAATAAAAAGCTTCGTTTAAAAAAACGAAGCTTTTTTGAAAATTACCATCTGGAAACATAATTGAGAGGGTTGACATACTGACCGTTGATTCGGATCTCAAAATGGAGATGTGTTCCGGTGGAGTTACCGGTGGAACCCATGGCTCCGATTATGTCGCCCTGGTTTACATACTGACCCTGTTTTACATATATGTTACTCATATGTGCGTAAAGGGTTTGAATTCCGTCGCCGTGGTTGATGATAACGTGGTAACCGTAACCGGTGTTGCCCCATTTAACCTTAACAACCTGTCCTGCGGCGGAAGCATAAATGTTTGAACCGTATCCGCATCCGGCAATATCCGTACCGGTATGACCTTTATATCCCCAGATTCCGCAGCTTACGTGACCGCCGATAGTGGGCCAAATAAAACCTTTGCTGCTTCCGGAAGAGTTGCCTACTGAGAAAATGGGGTTCTTTGTTCCGACGATCATTTCTCTTGCAACAGGTTCTTTTGTAACAACAGCATCAAGAACCTGACGGGAAACGGGCATACCGTCTTCATAAGTAACAAGAGCGGTAACAAGCTGTTCTCCGGGAACACCCGCTTTTGTTGTTTTGGAGTAAGTGTTGTAATATTTGTCGCTGTAAGTTTTATTGGTGGGGTAAGGAGTTTCCTCGGTATAAACTTCGCGGCGTGTGCTTGTTACATTGAGATAGGAAACGGATTTTGAAACAACAAGATCCTGTCCGACATAAATGTTGGAGTTTTCCTGGAGAGAGGGGTTCATCGCCTTGAGTTCGCTGACATAGAGATCATACATATCAGCAATAAGGGAAGGAGATTCGCCTGCGGAAACAGTGTGATATTTTTCGCCTTCAATCTCGCTGTTGAGAAGAAGACGGAACTCAGAGGTTGCTTTGATGGAGGAAGTGGGGTAAACACCATCCACAAGAGCAACTTTTTGTTTGAACTGGAGTTTTGATTCGGTATCGCCGGGTTCACGGTACTGTTCGCGATATTCATCAAGGAGCTTAAGAAGGTTGTCGGATTCATCAGTGGAACCGACAAATTCATCGTTTATGTATAATCCGTAACCTTCATAAACGCTTTGTCCGGAGTTTTTAAGGATAATGTTCGCAAGATCTTCCGCATCGGTAAGTTCAAGGCTGCTCACCGGAACAATTGAAAACTGCGGAGCAATGTTTCCTATATCCTGGGTCTCAGCAGAAGTTCTGCTTCGGATAATCTGTTCTGCCCGGTTATAAACGCTTTCGTCGGTTATATAGGCAAGATCCTTTCCGTTTGATTGGAAAGAAAGTCCGTATTGAAGAGTGCTGAAATACTGGAAAGTTACAACAAGAAGAATTGCTGCGCAAACGGGTGCAACATAGTTGAAAATCGTGCAGAAGATTTTCCAGACGAGAATTCCCCAACATTCGAGAAGATTTTTTACAGCAAAATTCCGGTGTTCTTTGGATTCGTTTTTGCTGTTTTTAAGTATTTCAAAAGCATCAGCAGCTTTATTGCTGTATGAAAGAAATGCGTGATATTTTCCGGCAAGAAGATTTCTTACGGAGTTATATAAACGGCGGAGAGAGGTGATAAACCAATCTTTTGTGCCGTTTATTATATATGTTATTTGTGTTGTTAAAAAGTGGTATCCACCTCTTATCTGGCGGATAAAACGCATTCCTGTCATATATAGGAACTCATAAATACGGAGATACAGATACTCAAGATCAGAATCAAAATCTGCCGTTTCCATATGGGACGGTTTATTTGACAATAAGTATAGCACCTCACTTTTTATAAAAATACATAGCATATTATACAGTAAAATACCTGCAAATTCAAGCAAATTAACAAAAAGTTCTTATTTTAAGCCGATTTTTGAATAAAAAGCTGTAAAAAAATGAGTTTTTGTGTATTTAAAAAGTGAAGAAACGGTGAAAAAAGAGCACTGCAGAATGCAGTGCTCTTTTAAATAAAATGTTTTTAACGTTCCTCGCGGAAATATGCAAGACCGAGACTTGCGGGAGGAAGGTTGTTTTTCTTTTTACGGAAGATAATCATAATAAGAACAGCAACCGTTGCGAGATAAGGGAAGATTTCATAAATTGCGGAATGAATAAACGGAATCTGATAATAGTAAGGGAGAACAGAAAGAGATCCGATTACAAGAGAGCAGATGATTGCTTTAATAGGGCTCCAGGTTGCAAAGATAACAATTGCAACAGCAAGCCAGCCGTAACCGCTTATGCTGTTATGTACCCAGACACCGCCGGTTCCGTTTGCGGTATTCATAACAATATAAAGTCCGCCGAGACCGCAAATTCCGCCGCCGATGCAGGTTGCAAGATATTTATAAAGGGTTACGTTTATACCAACAGCATCCGCGGTTGCAGGGCTTTCACCAACCGCTCTGAGGTTAAGACCGATTTTGCTCTTTCCAAGGAAATAAGCAAGAATAATTGCGACAGCAAGTGCGAGATATACGAAGAAGCTGTAGTTGAAAAAGAGTTTTCCGAAGAAGGGAATATCTTTAAGAACCGGGATACCGTCGTTGAAAGCTGCTTTGATAACAGTTCCTACGGAAACATAGCCTCCGGCTGCAGTTCCCATAATTTCTCCGAAGAAGTTACCGAAACCGGTGCCGAAAGTGGTAAGAGCAAGACCGGTTACGTTCTGATTTGCTCGGAGAGTAATGGTAAGGAAGCTGTAAATGAATGCACCAAACATTGCGCAGAGAAAAGCGCAGGTAACGCCGATTACTACAGAAACCAAAGCGTTGGGGTCTGCTTCGCAGGATTTTTCGTAATAATATGTTCCTGCAAGACCGGCAACACCGCCCATGAACATCATACCTTCAACACCAAGGTTTAAGTGGCCGCTTTTTTCGGTAAGGATCTCACCGAGAGTACCAAAAAGAAGAGGAGTTGCGGCAAGAACGGCGGCGACGATAAAGCTGAGAAAAGTATCCATCAATCGTCACCTCCAACAGTTTTTTTACGGAAAATAAAGCGATAGTTTATAAAGAATTCGCTTCCGAGCATGCAGAGAAGGATAAGTCCGGTAAGAACTTCCGAAGCGGAAGCGGGAATTCCGAAGTTTGTCTGAATGGTGTTCGAACCTTTGCGGAGAATTGCAAGGAAAGCGGAAATAAGAACCATTACAAACGGGTTGAGTTTGGAAAGCCATGCAACAACGATTGCGGTAAAACCGTAACCATTGGCAGTGGTATCACTGAGAGTGTAGTTTGTTCCGCAAACAAGCATCCAGCCTACTATACCGGAAATTGCTCCGGAAAGGAACATTGTACGCATGATAACTTTGGCAACATTCATTCCGGAATATCTTGCGGTGGAAATGCTTTCGCCTACTACTGCAATTTCATAACCATGCTTTGTGCGGGTCATATAAATATAAATGAAAATAACAAGGAGAAGTATGATTATCCAGCCGATGTGAACTCCGAATACTTCGGGAAGTCTTGCTGCTTTATCAAACATAGGAACTTTCGGGAACATCTGTCCTTTATCCATCCAGGGGCCGATACGGAGATATTTTACAAAACCGATGGCGATATAGTTGAGCATAAGGGTGAACAGAGTTTCGTTAGTACCCCATCTTGCTTTAAAGAAAGCAGGAATAAGTCCCCAAAGACCGCCCATAATTGCGGAAACCACAAAAGTTACAATAAAAAATGTCGGGCCGGGAAGATGATCCAGAAGTTTAAGAGCAAAGAAAGTGGAAGCGATTGCACCAACGGTAATTTGTCCTTCGGCACCGCAGTTCCAGAATTTCATTTTGAAAGCCGGGGCAATTGCAAGAGCAGCACCGAGAAGGGGAACTGCTATTTTTGCGGTTGCTTTAAGAGCGGTTCCGGAAAGGAGAGAACCTTTTACAATATCACCGTAAACCGCAATGGGATTAAAACCGAGAGCAAGAATAATAAGTCCTCCGAGAAGAAGTGCAATCAAAATGGAGGAAAATCTTATAAGCATTGCTTTTCCGGAAGAAAGCTCCGGGCGTTTGGCAATTCGGACAAATGGTTCCTTTTTTACGTTTTCATATGCCATCAGGAAACAACCTCCTTTTCTCCGCCAAGGCTTGTCATAAGAAGACCGACTTCCTCTTTGGTCGTTTTTCTTCCGTCAACAATTCCGCTTACCTTACCGTCACAAAGAACAAGGATTCTGTCGCAAAGTTCTACAAGAACGTCAAGGTCTTCACCGACATAAATAACAGCGGCACCGCGGTTTTTCTGTTCATTCATAAGGTTATAAATGGTATAGGAAGTGTTGATATCAAGTCCGCGGACAGCATAAGCACTCATAAGAACGGAAGGTTCCAGGGCGATTTCGCGTCCAACGAGAATTTTCTGTACGTTACCGCCGGAAAGGTTCCTTACAGGAACGTTGATTCCGGGAGTTACAACTTCAAGTTCATCAACAACTCTTTCTGCAAGTTCGGCAGGAGTTTTTCTGTCTGCAAAAGGAGATCTGCCTTTGTTATAGCTTCTGAGCATCATGTTGTCCGCAAGGTCCATGTTGCCGATAAGGCCCATTCCGAGACGGTCTTCCGGAACGAAGGAAAGAGAAATACCTTTTTTGATAATATCCATGGGAGATTTTCCGTTGATTTCTTCAGGTTCGGAATTTTCATCAGGATAGAATCTGATGCTTCCGGAAACTTTCTGGAGACCGGCAATTCCTTCAAGGAGTTCTTTCTGGCCGCAACCGGAAATTCCCGCAATTCCGAGAACTTCACCGCCGAAAGCATCAAAAGTGATATCGTCGAGAACTTTTACTCCATCGTCATTGGTGCAGGAAAGATTTCTTACTTCAAGTTTCTTAACAGGGTTTTCACAAACGCTGCGGTCGATGTTAAGAGTTACAGCATGACCGACCATGAGGTTTGTAAGTTCCTGAGGATTGGTTTCGGAAGTGATAAGGTCACCTACATGGACGCCCTTTCTGAGAACGGAAACACGGTCGGAAAGTTCCATAACCTCGTTGAGTTTATGAGTGATTATAACAACAGCTTTTCCGTCTTTTTTCATGTTGCGGAGAACGGCAAAAAGCTTTTCGGTTTCCTGAGGAGTAAGAACAGCGGTAGGTTCATCAAGGATAAGAATATCTACACCACGATAAAGCATTTTTACGATTTCAACGGTCTGTTTTTCAGAAACAGACATATCGTAGATTTTTTTATCAGGGTCAACGTGGAATCCGTATTGTTCACAGATTTTACGCATTTTTTCGGCAATGGCTTTGGTATTAAGACGACCCTTTTCATTAAGGCCGAGAACCATGTTTTCTGCGGCGGTAAGAACATCAACAAGTTTGAAATGCTGATGAACCATTCCGATTCCGTAACCGAAAGCAACCCTGGGGTTATCAATAAGAACTTCTTTTCCGTCAACAAAAATCTCTCCGCCGTCCGGATAATAAATTCCGGAAAGCATATTCATAAGAGTTGTTTTTCCGCTTCCGTTTTCGCCGAGAAGTGCAAGGATTTCTCCGTGGCGGATTTCAAGGCTGACATGGTCGTTTGCAACAACGCTTCCGAATGTTTTGGTGAGATTTTTAAGCTGAATTGCAGCAGTTTCCAAAAAATCACCCTTTCTCAAAAGTGATAAAAATAATCAAAAAAGACCTTGGGAAAACACAAAATTCCGGTGGTCAAAAAACATAAAACAAAATTTGTTTTGTGTTTTTTCATCATCGGAAAAACTAAAAAAGGGGCCGCCGGAAAACGGCCCCTTTTTAATTTAAAATTTATGCATCGAGAAGGGTGATACCATCGAGGATGTAGCCGAAATAAGGAGCGGACTGAGTTTCGGATTCTTCAACCCATTCGCCTTCAGCACATTCAAAAGCTTCACCGGTCCAAACGTGAACACCGGTCCAGGGGCCAGCGAATACGTGAACGGAACCGTCTTTAAGGCCTTCAGCAACTTCGTCGAGTTTTTCCTGAGTGCCGGGAGCAGCAACAGCTTCGTTAAGAGGGCTTACGAAGTTTGCGCCTTCGCTGAAACCTTCGCACCAATCGGTTGCAATGGTTTCACCGTTGAGAACAGCAGATACTGCATAGGTGAGATAGATGGACCAATCTGCACGTGCGGAAATGATGGAAGCTGCGGGAGCTGCAGATGCCATGTCGGAGTTATAACCGCAGTGGAAGAGGCCTGCTGCTTCTGCAGTGGTTGCAGGAGAGGGGTTATCGGAGTGCTGGCTGATGAGAACAGCGCCCTGGTCGATGAGGGACTGTGCGATCTGGCCTTCTTTAACAGGGTCGGACCAGGAGTCTGCTTTAAGGGTGATCATGGTTGCGGAAGGGCAAACAGAACGAGCACCAAGATAGAAAGCAGAGAAGCCGGAGATAACTTCTTCGAAATAGAATGCTGCAACATAACCGATAACAGCTTCTTCAGCAGTGATGGTTCCGTTGTCAATCATTTCGTTGAGTTTGAGACCTGCAGCTACGCCAGCGAGATAACGTGCTTCGTAGATGGAGGTGAAGTAGTTGTGATAGTTGGAAAGACCGGAAGATGCTGCCTGTGCACCGGTTGCATGGCAGAACTGGATTTCGGGATGAGCAGCTGCTGCTTCGGTCATGTAGTCACCGTGACCGAAAGAGGTTGCAAAGATGATGTTGCAGCCTGCTTCAACGAGTTCTTCGATAGCAGTTGCGCAGCCTTCGTCTTCACCGATGTTGTATTTGTTGATGATCTGGTCTTCGGAAATGCCGAGATTTTCAGCCATTTTCCAGGTACCGAGGTCGTGGTTGTAAGTGTATCCCATATCGGAAGGATCGCTTACGTGAACAAAGCCGATTTTGATGTTTTCAGCGGTGAGTTCTTCAGTTTCGCCGCCGACGTTTTCTTCGCCTTCAACAGGTGCTTCGGGTTCTTCGCCGCAAGCAGCAAAGGAAAGTACCATTACGAGAGCGAGGAGAAGTGCAAGAAGTTTTTTCATTGTTTTTTCCTCCTAAATTTTGCTTTTCAAGAAGCATTTTATAAAAATGCGCATTTTTGCGCGTTTTTAACTTTTATTTGCGGAATTCTATAATTCCGTTTTCAGCGTCAAGTTTATCAACGATTGCAAGGGATTCGAGCTGATATCCTTTTTCGCGGAGAGCATCGCCGCCGCCCTGGAAACCTTTTTCGATGGCAATTCCAAGTCCTTCAACGGTTGCACCGGACTGATTTACTATATCGATAAGTCCGTTGAGTGCACTTCCTACAGCAAGAAAATCGTCAACTATAAGAATGTGGTCACCGGGATTAAGATATTTCTGGCTTACAAAAACATCATAGGTGCGTTTTTTGGTGAAAGAAGTTACTTTGGAAGAATAAACAGCTCCGTCAACGTTAAGGCTTTCGGTCTTTTTTGCAAAAACAACGGGGCAGTTGTCAAATGCGGTTGCAACAATTGCAGCAATTGCAATTCCGGAAGCTTCAATGGTAAGGATTTTGTTTATTTTTTTATCTGCGAAACGTGCTTTCCATTCTTTTGCCATTTCCTCAAAAAGAGAAATGTCCATCTGGTGATTCAAAAAACAATCTACCTTCAGGACATTACCGGCACGCACAATTCCATCTTTCATAATACGATCTTCGAGAATTTTCATAAAAATTACACTCCGTTTCTGTTAGGACAGAACAAATATTTTAGGTTTAACAATTAAAAATATGCTATGATTTTAACTCACAAAATTGAAATTTTCAATAGGTTTTTATTAAATTTTATATAATTATAGCAAAATAATATTAAAAAAGCAAAAAATTGTGGGAAAAGAACAAAAATTCGAAAATTTTTTTAAAATTTGTCGCAATAAACAGAAAATTATAGCTTGACTTAACCGGATAAAGGGGATAAGGTTATTTTGAGGAAATAAAAAGCGGGTGAAAAAATGGAACATGAAGTTCTTATCGGAACGGTAAAAAGCAAAAAACAATTTGAAATAAATTTTTCGGAAAAGTTTTATCATATACCTGAAGCAGTTGTTCCGAAAAATATGATGCCGGTTGAATATATCGCACTCTATCTTCCTGCAGGAACTTTCGGAGATGAGGACGGATGTATCCGTTTTTACGGAAAAATTGCGGAAACAAAAATCGTAAAAAGAGGAGAGATAAATTCAATTCCGTCCAGAAATCCCGAAATGATGTATTATAAATTTGAAGTTGAAGAATGGAAGCGTCTTGAAAATCCGATAATCCGTGAATGCGGTGGAATATACGCAAAAGCTTTTACAAGCCTTGAAAAACTCCTTTCTGCAACAAAACTTTCGGATATAGTAAATACGGAATATGCCGTCGCAAAAAAGATAAAACACAGTGGTTTTAAACCGGAAGAACTTGAAAAGATAGAAATTTCGAAAGATCCGGTTGGGGTAAAACTTCTGACCAAAAGAATAAACGATGCTGTCGGAAAAGAAAAAATAATTCCCGTCCAGATAACCAAATATCTGCTTGAAAAGGGATATTTAAGACTTTCTTATGACGAAAAAACAAAGAGCCTAAACCGTGTTCCGACCGAAGAAGGAATGAAAATCGGAATAGAGAGTTTCTGGGAAATAAACAAGTTCTACCGTGAATACAGCAAGAATTATTACAGCGAGAAAGCACAGAGATTCATCGCGGAACATCTTAACGAAATCATAATGATTTCCGTCGATGAAGCTTATAAAAACAACTGAAAAAAGACCCGCAGAGCGGGTCTTTTTTTATGCATAAGGTTCTTTGATTTCCTGCCAGATTTTATAAAGAAGAGGAATATCGTTTTTGTCGTTTTCAACAGCGTTTTCAATTCCTTCCATTGCTGTTAATCCAAAATTATCGCCGGAAAAACCCGGTTTTTCCTTTTTATAAAATTTAATATTTTTCGCGGAATAATCGGGGTTTGCATCAAAAATTTCGGCAGTTTTCTTTGCCTCGAGAAGATATTCTTTTGTTTTTTCCTTGTCATCAAGTTTAGCAGCAATGGCTGCACAATTGACGAGGATAATTACGTTGCCCTTGTCAAGATAGGATGGCTTTTCGGGGATCCGGAACATATCGTTGATGTTTTTGTAAATTAACATAATTTCCAGTGCGGATTTATAATCTTTATAAAAATTTTCGTAATAGTTTGCAAAACCAAAAGTAATGTGAAAAAGAGTTGTAAGCGTACTGATAAGAGAATCTGAAAGATAGTCCATTCCCTTTGAATCATTGTGAAAACTCATCGAATAAATATAACCGATAAGATCGTCATACATTCCGTTATCGTTATGTTTTTTAAGAAGTTCAATGGCTTCGTGGTGTTTTCCTGTGCAATCATATATTTCAGCCATTTCCATACGAATTTTTGCGGGACCGATTCCTTTTTCGTCAGGTCCGTTGCAAAGAGTAAGCGCAAATCTGTAAAGCTCAAGAGCTTTTTCAAAAGCGTTGTAATCACAAAGTTCAACGCCTTTCATAAAATATGCAAGGGCGCTTTGGTAAACGATTTTGAAATTGTTCGGAAATTTTTTAAGAGCTTTTTCCACTTCTGCAATGGCTTCGTCATATTTTTTTGCGTCCTGAAGAGAATCTATTCTTTCGGCGCATTTCATGGCAGAATTATCCCTTACTTTATATCCTAAAAGAGCATCAACCGAAATTTCAAAAAAATCAGCAAGCTCAATAATAAGCGAAAGTTCCGGAACCGAAGCGCCGCTTTCCCATTTTGAAACGGCGCCGATGGAAACACCCATGGCTTCCGCAAGCTGTTCCTGCGTAAAATTTTTCCGTTTTCTGAAAAGTTTTATGTTTTCATTGATATTTGTTTTCATAAAATCATCTCCGTTTTATTTTCGGTACCGATTGACTATATGTTACCATTGTTTTATGCGGTTTTGAATACACCTTCGGTAGAGAAAGTTAAGAAAATTCTTAACAGGAGGTAAAATCCGGAACCGTTGACAGATGTGTTAAAATGGTACGGTAGGGTGGGGCTTGGTCCCACCGAAAAGAAGGAGTGATTTTTTGGCAAGTTTTCTTCTTGCAATCATATATGTTTCATTTATAAGTCTGGGACTTCCGGATGCTCTGCTCGGTGGGGCGTGGCCGACGATGCAGATTGAATTTGATGTTCCGGTTTCCTATGCCGGAATAATTTCAATGATAATATGCGTCGGAACAATTACCTCAAGCCTTCTTTCGGAAAGAATGACAAAGCGTTTCGGAACAGGGAAAGTCACCGCCATGAGCGTAGCTTTGACTGCGGCGGCGCTTTTCGGTTTTTCGGTAAGCAATTCTTTTCCGATGCTTTGCCTTCTTGCAATTCCTTATGGTTTAGGTGCCGGCGGTGTAGATGCTTCCATTAACAATTATGCAGCGATTCATTATGCCAGCAGACATATGAGCTGGCTTCACTGCA
Source organism: Oscillospiraceae bacterium (assembly GCA_045638185.1). Taxonomy (GTDB): domain Bacteria; phylum Bacillota; class Clostridia; order Oscillospirales; family Ruminococcaceae; genus UMGS1668. The sequence continues at coordinate 21,828 of JAZUAX010000047.1, forward strand.
TGTGGGGAATAGGTGCTTCCACAGGACCTTATATTCTTGCGGCGGCAATGGTGAAAGGAAGCTGGAATCTCGGTTACCGCTGGGTAGCAATTTTGCAGATAGTTCTTACAGCCGTTCTTTTCTTTACTCTTCCGGTTTGGAAAGAGGATAAATCTTCCGAAGAAATCCACGAAAAGAAAAAGCCTCTTTCTTTAAAAGAGATTTTTCTGATTCCGGGAACTAAAGAAATTTTCACTGCGTTTTTCTGCTATTGCGCTCTCGAAAGTACCGCCGGTCTTTGGGCAAGCAGTTATTTTGCTATGGAACATGGAATTTCAGAGGAAACGGCCGCTGCCTTAGCAACGCTTTTTTATACAGGAATAACTGTTGGAAGAGCCGCAAGCGGTTTTATAACTTATAAACTCAACGATAAAAATATGATACGGCTAGGCGAAGCAGTTATAGCAATCGGAGTTTTTGCAATGCTTCTTCCGTTCGGAGAAAAAACAGCCATGGCGGGAATTGTTCTTGTCGGATTAGGCTGCGCTCCGATCTATCCCTGCACGATACATTCAACTCCGGCCCATTTCGGAAAAGATAAATCCCAGGCGATAATCGGTGTCCAGATGGCTTGTGCATATCTGGGAAGCCTTTTTATGCCACCGCTTTTCGGAATTATTGCGAAGAATATTTCAGCGGGATTCCTTCCGATCTACATAGGAATTCTGCTTCTTGTGATGTTCCTTGTTACTGAAAAACTCAATAAAATAAAAGCATAAAAAAGCACCCGGCAGTCGGCCGGGTGCTTTTTTATTATGAAAAATTATTCTTCGTTTTCTTCTTCCTGTTTTTTGCGGAGATAGAACATAATGTCACCAAGAATTCCGTCTTCTGCTGCCCAGGCAACGTTTCCGGGTTTAACTCTTTCGCCGGAAATGATTACTGTAAACATTGCTTCGAGGAGAACTTCAGAAGCGTCGCAAACTTCACAAACCATGTCCTGATGGCTTCTGATGTTGTGTTTTGCGAGGATTTCTGCATAATCCTTGCGGAATATTTCGGAATCAAAAGCATCGCGGATGAAGTTAAACATGCTTTCGCTGTATTCGGGAACAATGTAATCCTGATTGGTATCGGGATGATGAATGGTTTTGCGTACGGTTCTCGGGTTTTTAAGAAGATAATCCGTATAAAACATAATATCGCGGTGCTCAAAAGGATTGGAAGAAACGCTGAGGTCTTCGTTCCATTTTTTGAGCATGCTCAAAAGTTTTTTATCGAGTTTTGCCAATGCATTTTCTTTGATTTCAGCAGGAACGGGGTAGAATCCTTCAGCAATGGAGCAGGCGATTGCCGCAAGGGTATCGCTGTCGCCGCCCATAGAAATGGCTTTTCTGAGGGTATCCTCAAAACTCTCTGCCTCAAAGAATACCTGGAACGCAACCGGAACGGTTCCCTGGCAGGTTTCATCAAATAAATAATAGGGACGGATTTCATCAAGAGTTTTGCTGAAATCGTATCTGTATTTAAGCTCGATATAGCGTTTGATATAATCTTTTGTTCTGCCGTTTCTTGCAAGGTAAATTGCGGCAGCGGTTGCCTTGGCGCCTTTGATTCCTTCTTCGTGGTTATGGGTTACTTTTGCGCTTATTTCAGCGAATTTTTCAACTTTTTCAAGGCTGTGGAAGAACCAGGCAACGGGGGAAACGCGCATTGCGGAACCGTTTCCGAAGCTGTTATAAGGTTTCGGATCGGAAGAGGTAAGCCATTCGCTGAAACGGAGTCCGTATCCTGCATCAGGATAGAGTTTTCCATATTTTTTCATGGCTTTTACCATTTCTTTTTCAGTTTTTTCTTCATTTCTTCCGCCTTTGATAAGAGCTTCCGCAACAGCAACGGTCATCACGGTATCATCGGTGAAAAAACAATCATCGCTGATAACAGGAAAATCGGTTGTTTTTATATTGTTGAATTCATATATGCTTCCGGCAATATCGCCGATAATTGCACCAATCATTTTAAATCCTCCGGTCAAAATTTATCTAATTTATATAATACCATAAGAATTGTCAATCTTCAAGAGAGTAAGGGCGGATATTATCCGCCCGAAATTATTTATACTAAAAATATTTAAATTCAGGATTTTTTATCCAACCGTTTTTCACTTCTTCCCAACAAACAAAAGGTGATTGCTCCTTCCGAGCATCTCCGGTTTTTCACAGCAATAATAGTGATATCGGAGATAAATTTCATAATCTTCTTCGTCAAGTTTGTTTATCTTTTCTGCCATAAGTTCAGAAACACCGTCCGAAGCGACTTCATGAATAATTTGAATTTTACCATTTTTAAGAATTTTGCGGCAGCCATCAACGGTATGAAAAACGAAAGGAAAGTCATCCATTTTAAAAGTTTTTCGGTCAAAATCTCCGGTTTTAATATAATCCGAATCGTAATTAAGCTCAGTTATAAAAATCATATCGTTTCCGATAAATGCAAAAAACAAAACTGCGTCCTTTTTCGCAACTCGTTTTGCTTCCGCAATGGCTTTTTGTCTGTCCTCTTCGCTGTGAAGATGATAAAGCGGTCCGAACATCAGAACTATATCAAAAGTTTCGTCTGGGTAAATGGAAAGGTCAACAGCGTTGCCCTGAACAAGTTCGATTTTATGTTCCGGTTTGATTCTTTTACGGAATGCAGTGATGTTGCTGTCAGCAAGTTCAAGGGCGGAAACTTCATAGCCTTTTTCAGCGAAATATAGGCTGTATTCGCCAGCGCCAGCGCCGACATCTAGAATTTTCATTCCGGGCTTAAGATATTTTTCAATATATTTAACGGTGGTCAAAAATTCAACTCTTGCGGCTTTTGAAGAAAGCCTGTGTTCTTCGTCAAAAATATCATAAGTACGGTTTATCTGTTCAATTTCGTCTTTTATTTCAAAAAGTTCTTTAAAGTTCATAATAATCTCCTTAATCAAAAAGGCAGACGGTCTTATTCCGTCTGCCTATGTTATATATTGAAAAATCAATCGTCAAACTGTTCAAAGAATTTCGGGTTTTTGGGGCAGGAACTTTCGTCAACTTCAATGGTTGCGGAAGCAAGGTAAGTTCCGGCTTTAACAGCTTTTGCAAGGTTATAGCCTTTGGTAAGTCCCATAACAGTTCCGGAAAGGAAAGCATCTCCCGCGCCGGTGGTATCAACAAGATTGCAGGGGCAGCAGGGACAGTGGCCTTCTTCACCGGTTCTGCTATCATAGAAAACAGCACCGTTTTTGCCCATTGTAACAACCATGGAAGGAACTTTGAGTTCTGCGGATTTTTCTTTGACAACCTCAAGCATCTGTTCGGAATTATATTCTTCGAGATTCATATCGAAGAATTTTCCGGCTTCGATTTCGTTGCAGATGTAGCAGTCGACTCTGCTGAGAAAGTCCGGACGTTTTCCGATTACGCTGAGGTTGCCGACGATAACATAGACTTTTTTATTATATTTTTCTGCAAGGGAAAGAACTTTTTCTGCGATTGCTTCATTGGTGTCAATTTCAAGAACGATGTTCTCGCATTTTTCAACAATTTCTTCACCTTTTGCTCCGATGAAAGATTCAAGAGCTTCGAGGTCGGGCATCTGGCTGGTGGAACCGGCAAGATCACCTTTTTCATCCATTACTGCAAGCCACATTCCAACACCGCCGCTGGGAACCATTGTGATGTAATCGGTTCCGACGCCGATGTTCTGGAGATGGTCCACCACGTCAAGACCGATCGGGGTGTGGTCGGCAACGCTTACAAAGTTAACGGGCATTCCAACATTTGCAAAGTCTTCGCAAACGTTTCTGGAAACACCGCCATGAACAATTTTTACATTACCGAGGTTGGTACCGGTGGGAATATATTTTCCGAAGGGAAAACCTTTTACGTCAACAAAAGATACGCCAAAAACAGCAGTTGCAGCCAATTTAAACACGCTCCTAATAAATTTCAATAAATACTCTTTGACTATAACATATTTTTTTACAAAAAGCGACAGTATTATGAAAAAATAAAAATAATTATTTAACATCTTAACTTTCTTCTGATAAAGTGTTATACTAATTAAGTACGCAAATTACCAAAAAGGAGATATATAAAAATGAGCGAATGCAATCATGACTGCGAACACTGCGGACATAAATGTTCCTCCGCAGCACAGGCACCGGAAAGCTTTCTCGTTGATCAGAATGAATTTTCCGATGTAAAACACGTTATAGGCGTTGTAAGCGGCAAAGGCGGCGTTGGAAAATCTCTTGTAACTTCTCTTCTTGCCGCAAATATGCAGAAACAGGGCTATAAAACCGCTGTTCTTGATGCGGATGTAACCGGTCCTTCAATTCCGAAAGCATTCGGAATCACAAACAAAGCAACCGGTTCTGCAGCCGGAATCATTCCGGAACTTTCCAAAACCGGAATTGAAGTAATGTCTGTTAACCTTCTTCTTCAGGACGAAACCGAACCAGTTGTATGGCGCGGACCAGTTATTGCAGGAACTGTTAAACAGTTCTGGCAGGATGTAGTCTGGAACGATGTTGACTATATGTTTGTCGATATGCCTCCGGGCACCGGCGACGTTCCGCTCACCGTTTTCCAGTCTCTTCCCGTTGACGGAATCGTTGTTGTAACTTCTCCTCAGGAACTTGTTGGAATGATCGTTGAAAAAGCCGTTAAAATGGCCGGAATGATGGATATTCCCGTTCTTGCGGTTGTCGAAAACATGTCCGGTTTCAGATGCCCGGACTGCGGAAAAGTTCATAACATTTTCGGCGAAAGCCATATTGATGAAATTGCCGAAAAATACGGAATTCCGGTAACCGCAAAAATTCCGATGGATCCTTCCGTTGCAGCAAAATGCGATGCAGGCGATATCGAATATTGCAATGAGGAATGGCTCAAACCGGTTGTTGAAAAACTTTCCACCCTCGGCTGATTGCCGTATGACCCTTTGGAGGACATAAAATGAACAGAGAAATTGCTGTCGAAACTCTTAAAAAATATAACAAAGTTGCTTTCCATATCCGCCATGCTTATACCGTAGAAGGAGTTATGCGCTGGTTCGCAAACGAACTTGGCTATGGCGAAGAAGCGGATTTCTGGGCAACTGTCGGTCTTCTTCATGACGTTGACTTTGAAAATTGGCCGGAAGAACATTGCATAAAAGCTCCGGAACTTCTCCGCGAAGCAGGTTTTGACGAAAGATTTATCCATGCCGTTTGCAGCCATGCTTACGGAATGACTTCTGACGTTGAACCTGAACACCAGATGGAAAAAGTGCTTTTTGCGGCAGATGAACTTACCGGTTTGGTTTGGGCTGCCGCAAAAATGCGTCCTTCAAAAAGCTGTATGGATATGGACGTTTCCAGCCTTAAAAAGAAATTCAAGGATAAAAAGTTTGCCGCAGGCTGCAGCCGCGACGTTATAAAACTCGGCGCTGAACGCCTTGGATGGGAACTTTCCGAGCTCCTTGAAAAAACTCTTGAAGCAATGAAATCCTGTGAAGCTTCCGTTGAAAAAGAAATGGAAGGAATTGAAGAATAAGGAGAACAAAATGAAATACGATTTTGAAACCCTTGTTAACAGAAGAAACACCGGTTCCCATAAATGGGAAGGAATGTATGCACAGATCCCTGAAGCAGGGGATGAAATTGTTCCGCTTTCCGTTGCGGATATGGAACTTAAAAATCCGCCTGCAATCATTGAAGGTCTTAAAAATTATCTGGATAATATCATTCTTGGATATACCGGTGAAACCGAAAGTTATTATAAAAGTGTAATTTCCTGGATGGAACGTCGCCACGGATTTTCTCCGAAAAAAGAATGGTTCGTAATGACTGCGGGCGTTGTTCCCGCAATCAAAGAAATGGTTGGCGCGTTTACAAAAGACGGCGATTCTGTTTTGATGCTTACCCCTGTTTATTATCCTTTCTATTCCAGCGTTGAAGCAAACGGAAGAACAGTCCTCGGTTCTGAACTGATTCTTGAAGGAACAAAATATTCCATTGATTTCGAAGATTTTGCTGAAAAAGCCGCAAGACCGGAAACCACTCTTTGCATTCTTTCAAGTCCCCATAACCCCATCGGAAGGATCTGGACAAAAGAGGAACTTTTGAAGCTTTGCGAAATCTGCCTTGAAAACGACGTTTTCATAATTTCCGATGAAATTCATTTTGACCTCATTATGCCGGGATTCAAGCATGTTTCCATGGGAACTTTTGAGGAAAAATATCTCAATAACTGCGCAATCTGCACTGCACCCAGCAAAACTTTCAACCTTGCAGGTCTCCAGACTTCCAATATCTTTATTCCCAACGAGGAATACAGAAACAAAATGACCGCCGCAAGGGGATATTTCTCCCTTAATATTTTCGGATACAAAGCCTGTGAGCTTGCTTATGACAAATGTGAGGAATGGCTTGACGAACTTCTTCTTTTCCTTGACGAAAACAGAAAATTTGTCGAGGAATACGTTGCGGAAAAAATGCCGGAAGTAAAAGTACACCGTCTCGAAGGAACATACCTTATGTGGCTGGATTTCCGCGCATGGGGAATGACCAAAGAGGAGCAGGAAAACTTTATGGTACATAAAGCCAAGGCGATTTTCGACGAAGGCTATGTCTTTGGCGAAGGCGGAATTGGTTTCGAGCGAATCAATATCGCATGCCCGAAAAAAGTTCTTGAACAAACCCTTGAAAGAATCTATAAAGCGAAAAAAGAGATTTGATTGCTTATAAAAAATACCCTCCGAAAATTCCGGAGGGTATTTTTATTGCGCTTTTTTCTTGATAAAACTGTGAACATCGTTGTGGAGTTTTTTCTGGTCGTTTTTATGTTCGCTGATTTCCTTGTTTATAAGGGCACCGATGAGAATTACGTTTGAAAAGATATAAAGCCAGAGCATAAGGATTATTACAGAAGCAAGGGAACCGTAAATTGCGGAATATCTTACTGAAGAACTTATGAACCAGGAGAAAAATCCACTTACAACAGTAAAAACAAGAGAACCGAAAACCGCACCGGGAAGAACGTTTATATGATATGGGCTTCGCCACGCGTTGCAGTAATAAACGGTGTAAAGCATTCCGGTGGAAATTATATTCAGTATTATAAAACGCAGCCAGTTCCAGAGATTTGCAATATCGAGAAGATTTATAAAATCGATTATTGCCAGAAAAGGTTCAAGAAGGTTTATAAGCCATCTTCCGGCAACAACAGTTATTGCAAGAACATAAACAGCTACAAGAAATGCAACAGCATAAACAAAACTAAAGGCAAACCGCAAAGCATCGTTTCCGCCGCGGCTTTCAAAAATCTCACGAAGAGTATCCGAAAGAATCCGGAAAGCGGAAGCACCTGTAATAATTGCTGCCGTTATACCAATTATGAGAAGTCCTTTTGATTGTGAACCTGCATAAAAAAGGTAATCTTCGATTATAGAAAGAACACCTGAAGGAATAAGTTCGGAAAATTCTTCGAGAAAAAGAATAATATCTTCGCCCAGAGCACTTAATATCCATTGGACACATATAAGCATTGGGAAAAGTGTCATAATGAGATAATATGAAAGTGCAGCAGAGGAGCGGTTCATTTTAAGTACAAAAAACTTTTCGATAATTCCAATTATTCCTTTTATTGAAAAGATATGATTCATAAAATGCACCTATTAAAAAATTCAAATTTATGTTATATTTATATTATACTACAGCAAGTCAATAATTAAAAACGTTATTAAATTGAGTTTATCACGAAAGGGGCGGATTTTTTTGGAGAATTTTGAAGAGATTTTGCTTTATCATTTTGAGAAATATCCGCTCATGACCCCGGTGGATGCAGTAAAACTTTGTTACCAAAGTGCTTTTGGCTGTGGTCACCTTATTAAAAACAAAGATTTTGCTTTGAGCATGCTCAAAAAAGAACTTGATGAAACAGCTTCTGACTGTGATGCTCAACTTTTTGAACCTATAGGCGGCGGATATGTTCGCCTCGATTTGCATAAAGCAAAAGCAGAAGGTATTTCGGAAGAAAAAATTGCGGAAATTTTTATAGAAAGCGCGAATTCAGGTATAAAAACAAAACTTGAACCTGAACTCAGTATCCTGAAAAAACTTGCCAAAGAGGGAATAACACCTTTTTCGGAAAAATCGCTTGAGGAATATCTTTCCGGATATAAAGGAGAAATGGTGAGCCACAGCGAAGAATATAAAAAAGCATATGCTCCCGCATATAGAGTTATTCTGGAAAAATTTGCTGAAAATTTGCAATAAGCGGGAGTTTATGATAATATAATTCATAGTTTTATTATAAAGTGAGATGAAAAAATGCTTCGTTTCAGAAAAGCAAAAGGAATTAAATCAATAGAGCGCGGCTATCATAAAATTTCTTGCGCAGATTATGTAAATGATTTTGTTGAGGTAGAGCGTTTTATAGAATGCTGCAAATTCTGTCCCAATTTCGGAGCAAAATGGGGCTGTCCTCCATATGCTTTTGACGTAAAGGAAAAATATTGGAACGCTTATAAATATTTGCATCTGTTTTCATTCAGAATGTATCTTGAGGATGATCTCGTTGAGCATGGTATGACCGAGGAAGAAATAAGCGAGCTTGTTCTCGGAATTCGCCACCAGAACTATATCATAGCAAGCAAATGGATACTTGGTGTTGAAAAATCGAATCCGGGTTCTTTTGCGCTTGATGGCGGACATTGTGCAAAATGCAAGCGCTGCACCAGACCAAAAGGAAAACCCTGCCGCCACGAAGATGAAATACGTCCCGCATTGGATGCAATCGGAGGAAACGTTGTTAAAACGGCGGAAGAACTTTTTGATACAAAAATTCTTTGGATTGAAAACGGAAAAGTTCCGGAATATCTTTTCTTCATTGTCGGAATTTTAAGTGATTCCGAAGAAATTGATTTCAGCTATTGAGGTTAAAAAATGAGATACGAAGAAGCTATTGAAAAACTTAATAAAACAGCAGGGGAAGAACTTTCCGAAAAGCTTTTGAAACATGAAAACAGGGCAGAGCTTTCCGAAGAAGAGGTGAATGATCTCCTTTCCGAAACTGTAGGAATACTTTTTACAGCATCAAAAGAGATTAAAGCTCCGGAACTTTACAGGGTTGTTCGCAACGGCGGAAAACCGCTTGATAATCACGAAAAAACGCTTTTTGAGGAATCTCCGCTTTTTGGAGATGAATATATCCGTTTCAGTTATGACCCGATCATTCCTTTTGTTGAGGGAAGAATCGCGGAAGGCGAAACGGTAAGCCTTATGACTTATCGCAAGGCTGTTCAGGAAAATCCGCTTGCACTTCTTATAGAAGGTTTTCCGGAAGATTCCAACGTTTTCGATATACTCGAAAAAGATGGACTTGAAAAATCCGGAAAAGATAACTATCTTAAGATTGCAAAGTTTATTAAAAACGAACTTATCAAAGATGAAAAAGACGGCGAAATTATCCGTAGGATAAAAGCATTTTTTGAATCCGAAGAAAAATGCAATGCTCTTTGCTATTCCCACGATGGAGCGGATTACGTCGCAATGAAAAAAGAAATCGTCGATATTTATTATATCTGTACCAGTGTGATTCTTTGCAGACTTGACTGGATGGAAAACAAAGGAGAAATGGTTGAAGTAACTCCGATTTCCCACAGCACAGGTGCTGTCGTTCCGGGAAAAGGAATCGAATATGACGAATTCGGCGAAGTTGGAACATTCACTTTTGAAATGGATGATTACAGATAATATGACAAAAAAACTCCCGCAGATTTCTGCGGGAGTTTTTTGCTTTTTAGTTGAAATTTCCGTTCCAAAGTGGAAGACCGGTTATATATTCCTGTTTTACCGCCGGAACGTAATATGCTCCGAAATTTTTGAGTCCGTTTTCCTGAGCCATTTCCGGAAGTTCCACAAGAAAACGGTAATAAGGCATCCAGATATTTTCGGAAATTCCGCTCCTGTAAACAAGTTCGACCCTTGCGATATATTTCTTTCCGGGAATTTCATAGGGAACAGTTGTAATATATCCGCCTTCGAGAAGCATATCTTTTGCCTCATCAGGAGAGATTATAGGATAATCGCCGATTTTTTCCGCGCAGGAAAGTTTGTCGTTAACTCTTATAAGCATAAGCTTTCCTTCATCGTTTGGAGCAAGATGAACTTCGTTGAAAGCAAAATTGAGCATATCATTTATTTCATCACCGGAAAAATCATAGATGTTATAGCTGCGAATTTCTTCTCCGCCGAAAGTATATTCCTTCGAAGTAACAAAAGCAGCTTCCGGAAGCCCGATTATATCACCGTAATTTTCGTAAATATAAGCTATTGTTTCAAAAGCTTCGCCTTCGGTGGTATTGCTGTGAGTGAAGCTGTATCCTTCCGGAAGGGCTTCGCCTTCAAAACCGTTATACATTGCAACAATGCTTCCGTTTGACTGAATTTCAATGGTGTAATCGCCGAAATCTGCTTCAATTCTGTCAACAAAATCATCCGGGATTCCGGTTCCGGAAGAATAATCTCCAACACGGGAATATTCAATTTCGCCGTGCTCATCGCCTGTAATGTCGTTCAGCTTTTTGAGCATCGATTCTTCTCCGATTCCGGGATAAGCGATTCCGACTTCATTATAGGAATTGTTCCGGAAAACAGGAAGGTTTTCAAAAACCATATCTTCGTTCCAAGGGTTTCCATTCGAAAGTTCGGAAATATCGTAGGCCAGATAACCTTCAAAACCGTATGCCGCAGCACTGCTTTCGATATATTCAAGAATCGGAAGGGAAGCACCATATTCGGTTTCGGTTCCGCCAATAGGATTATCGTTTTGCTCCGGTTCGTTCGGAACAAAAGCCTTTGTACCGATAAAAGCGATAACGGCAATAGCCGCGGCGGCGGAAACCCATTTTATCCAAGAGGATTTTTTTGCTTTAGGTTTTCTTATTTCGTTTGCGGATTCGATATATTCTTCATTTATTTCATTGAGTGCGATTGAAATATCTTCGGATTTCATAAATAAAATCCCTCCTTTTCAAGCTGATCTTTGAGAGTTTTTCTGCTCCTAAAAAGCGAACTTTTGATTTTGGATTCGCTTGTTCCGAAAAAGGAGGCAATTTCTTTTATTGAATCGGAATAAAAATAACGGCAGATAAAGATATCCCGGTTTTCTTTTGAAAGCGAACTTAAAAAAGCATTGAGTTTTTCAGTAAGCTGATTATATTCAAATTCGATTTCGGTGGAAAATTTATCCGGAATACATTCGTCGAGTTCAGATAGGGAAATGGAAAATTCGGAATTTGTGCGCTTTTCCGCATGTTTTTTACGGAATATATCTATAGCAAGGCGTCTTGTGATTTTTCCGAGAAAGCTAGAAAGAACGTTCGGTTTTTGTGGCGGAATGGTGTTCCATGCCTTTATATAGGTGTCGTTGACACATTCTTCACTGTCTTCAGTATTTGAAAGAATGTTATAAGCGATTTTTAAAAGATAGCGGCCGTATTTTCTTTCGGTTTCATTTATTGCGTTTTCATTCCGACAAAAAAACAATTCAATAATTTCAAAGTCTTCCAATTCAAAAGCCTCCTTTCAGCAATATATCACGCAAAAAAAGGAAAAAGGTTGCGCGGATTTCAAAAAAATCCCGTCTTTCGACGGGATTTTTCCTTTTTATTGTTTTGTAAAATAATGTCCGAGATGTTTTTTGTTGTTAACAACACGCATCATAAAACCGATAACAAAAACAACGAGTGAAACAACCGCAATAATTGTGCTCAAAAGTGCGTTGCTGTCCATAAAGGTTGCAGAAAGGCCAAAAACCATAAAACCTGCACCCATAAGAGTACAGCCTAAAGCTTCTTTTGCACACCATTCGTCATATTGTTCGATAGTTTTTTTTGTTTTGAGTTTCATTTTTGCTTCATAAGGAACAAATTTTTGTTTTCTTGCGTTTTTTGCTCTTCCGAGATAAACAAGACCGAGCACAAAGCCGAGAATAAGATAAAGATAATTCATCGAAAGATCCTCCGGAAAAAATTCTTTATAAAGCATAACACAAAAAACGAATTTATTAAAGACTTTTGAATCAAAAAATTCAAAAATATGAAGAATTGAATAAAAATAAGATTTATTTTGAAAAAATAATCAAAATAATGTATGCTATATCAACAACTTTAAGTGTTTCTATAGAAAAGATAAAAAATTGTTGCAAACAAAACAATATAAGTTTATTATTCATTATGGAATAATCTTATAAGAAAGGAGGAATAATATGGCCTATAAAAATGCGACACTTATGACCGAAGGCAATATCTGGGAAAAAATAATAAAATTTGCGCTTCCGCTTATGTTTGGCTATCTTTTTCAGCAGTTTTATACTGCGGTTGACAGTATTGTTGTAGGAAACTTTGTAAGCAAACAGGCTCTTGCGGCTGTTGGTACAACAACTCCGATAGTAAATATGCTGATTGGATTTTTCACAGGTCTTTCAAGCGGTGCTTCGGTGGTTATTGCAAGAAGTTTCGGTGCGCAGAATCACAAAAAACTCGAAGATGCCGTTCACACCGCAATAGGAATGATTTTTGCATTGAGTGTTGTTGCAACGGCAATCGGAGTCTTTATGGTTCCATATACACTCAGATTTATGAAAACCCCGGATGATGTTTTTGGAGAATCTAAAACATATCTTACCATATATTTTGCGGGAATAGCTTCGCTGATGGTTTACAACATGGGTGCTGCAATTCTCCGCGCAGTTGGAGATTCAAAACGTCCCCTTTATTATCTTATTATTTCTTCTTTAAGTCGGAGGCCAAGCGGTCTTAGGAAGA
>JAZUAX010000048.1:0-8245 GCA_045638185.1 Oscillospiraceae bacterium
CAGATCGGCGGAAAAACCAAGGCAAGAATGCCCTTCCCTGCAGATGCAGACAAAGACGCCTGCATCGCCGCAGCAAAAGAAGCCGCCGCAGCAGAACTTGAAGGAAAAACCATTCTTAAAGAAATCTGCGTTCCCGGAAAACTTGTAAACTTCGTTGCAAAATAATTGAATAAAAAGAAGGCGGGAGTTTACTCCCGCCGCTTTTTTAAGAAAGGAAATTCAAGATGAACCAGAAAATGCTTTGGCAATATGCAAGACTTATCGTCGGCGTAGGCATCAATCTTCAGAAAGACCAATCTCTTGTAATAAACTGCCCTGTTGACCGCGCAGATTTCGGAAGACTTCTTACCACCGCAGCTTATGACCTTGGCGCAAAGGACGTTGTAATGCTCTGGCGCGACGATTACTGCACAAGGGAACATTGGCTCAGAGCGGATGACAGCCTTTTTGACAGCGTTTACAGTTGGGACGCAGAAAGACTTAACACCCTTGCAAAAGAGGGCGCAGGCTATATTTCAATTGCTGCAGCCGACCCGGAAAACCTTAAAGGAGTTGACCAGGAACGCCAGCGCCGTTACAGCATTGCTTCCAACCGCGACCTTAAAGATTTTTACAACCTCGAAATGACAAACGGATTCCCCTGGTGCGTTGCTTCCGTTCCGATAACAGCCTGGGCGGAAAAGGTTTTTCCTGAACTTAAAGGCGAAGAAGCAAACGAAAAACTTTGGGAAACCATTTTCAAAATGGTACGTATTACTGAAGACGGCGACGCTGTTGAAGCATGGAAAGAACATTGCGGAAACCTTGAACGCCGCGCAAAAATACTCAATGAAATGAACCTTGAATCCGTTCATTATAAAAACTCTCTCGGAACCGACCTTACCGTTGAACTTCCGGAAAACTGCCGTTGGCTTGCAGGCGGAGATACCAGCAAAGCCGGTTTCAAATTCGTTGCAAATATGCCCACCGAAGAAATTTTCTCCGCACCGAAACGCGATGGGGTAAACGGCGTTCTCTATTCCGCAAGACCTCTCGTTCTTAACGGAAACATTGTTGACGGAATCCGTTTTGAATTTGAAAACGGAAAAATTGTTAAAGCAACCGCAGAAAAAGGCGAAGAAGTGCTTAACAAGGCTCTCGATACCGACGAAAACACCCGTTATCTCGGCGAAATTGCGCTTGTTCCTTATGATTCCCCGATTTCCAACAGCGGAATAACCTTCTTCAACACCCTTTTCGACGAAAACGCTTCCTGCCATTTTGCTTTCGGCGAAGCATATCCTTCCAGCGTTCTCGGCGGCGACGATATGACCGAAGAAGAACTTTTCGAATGCGGACTTAACGCAAATGCCGGCGTTCATGTTGACTTTATGGTCGGAACCGCCGACCTTTCCATAACCGGAAAAACCCGCGACGGAAAAGAAGTTGTTATCTTCGAAAACGGAAACTTCGTTTTCTGATAGCGCTATGCTCAAAGAAAAAAGTACCGTGCTCAAATGAGCACGGGACTTTTGTTATATATTATACAAAATCCGGTTGATTTAAGCAATTTAATGTGATATAATCGCTTTAACGAATTACAGTATTAAAGAAAAGAGGATTTGCTATGCAGACTGAAAGCAAATATATCGAAACCCCAAAAATCGGTCTGGCAGAAAAATTGGGATTCGGTACCTTTTCCACGGCCAGCAACGTTGTTTTTAACTTCAAAGATCTGTTCTATCTCTTCTTCCTTACAAACGTAATGGGAATAAGAATCGAACATGCGGGAATGATAACCGCCCTCGGAATTGTCTGGGATGCGGTGAACGATCCGCTGGTCGGTTACTGGGCGGTTAACCACACCTTCAGAAACGGCGAAAAATGCCGTCCTTTCGCATTCTGGTGCGCAATTCCCTGGGCAGTAACAGTTGTTCTTATGTTCACCTGTTTTGACGTTGCCTACGGAATGAAACTTGCGATAGCCATTGCGATTTATTTCCTTTTCGAACTTTTCAACACCTTTGCCGCAATTCCTTATAACAGCATGGGCGGCCTTGCCACCAACCGCGATTCCGACAGAAGAGCTATCAACGTAGCCCGAAACCTCGGCGGATGCGTCGGAAGCGGAATCGGCGGCGTTGCGCTTTATCCTCTTCTTGATCTCTTCGGCGGACTTGACGAAAACGGAAACGTTATGGCAAACGAAGCCGGACAGACCGCGTTTGTTTATGCCGCTGCCGTTATGGGCGCAATTTGTGTGATCGGAAGCTTTGCCCATTATTTCACCACAAAAGAACGCATTCAGCAGGAGGCCGAAGATGATTCCAGACTAGGAATTGTCGAAGTTTTCAGAATGCTCCTTTCCTGCAAAAGCTGGGTCATGAACGCTCTTTATATAATCGTTTACGGAATCCTCAACCTTCTCATCATGAGCAACGTAAACTATTATGCAACCTATGTTCTCGGTTCCGCTTCTGCCGCAACCCCGATAATGGCGGTTTTCCTTGCAGTTTCCGTAATCGGAACCATTCTTTGCATTCCCGTTGATAAAAAAATCGGCAGAAGAAAAACCATGATCCTCGGTGCGGCAATCTATATGGTCGGCAAAATTCCGTTCCTTATCAATCCCTATTCCTTCGCAACAATCTATATCAACGGAATAACCGTTGCAATTGCAATGGCTTTTGCTTTTGTTCTTTTCAACACCAACAGAAACAACCTTTCCGACCTTATCGAATTCAGGAACGGACGCAGAATCGACAGCCTTGTTTCCACCTGCGATAACCTTGCTGCAAAACTTTCCAAAGCCGCAGTAAACCTCGGAATGACCGCCGCTCTCGGCGCAGCAGGATTCAACGCGGAACTTGCAAACCAGCCCCAGAGCGCAGTTGATACGATCTGCGCGCTCCTCGGATGGGTACCTATGGTCTTTGCTGGAATCATGCTTGTTATTGCTGTTTTCCACCCCATTGAAAAAGAAATGGCAGAAATGAGAAACATTCAGAAATCCAACGGCTAAAGGAGGATAAAAATGGCATACGTAATTTTAGGAATCCTTGGAATAATTGCGGCTTTGCTGATCGTTGCGGTTATCCGCACCCTTATGATAAAAGCTCCGGAAATTGAAGAATGCAAAACCGAAATAACTCCGGAAGAAATTGAAATTGCCGCAAAAAAACTCGGCGATATGGTAAGAGTTCCTACCGTTTCCAAAAATGAGGACGAAGACCTTTCCCAGTTCTATAAATATCACGAAGTTCTGGAAGAACTTTTCCCTAACGTACACAAAACCTTTGAAAAAACCGTTCTGAACGGAACTTTGCTTTTTAAATGGCAGGGAACAGATCCTTCCAGAAAACCTGTTCTTTTCATGGGCCACCAGGACGTTGTTCCCGCAAACGACCACGGCTGGAAATGCCCTGCTTACAGCGGAACGGTTATCGACGGAGATATCTACGGACGCGGTGCAATGGATTGCAAAAGCACTATGTATGTTGAGCTCCAGGCAATTGAGGAGCTTATTGAGGAAGGATTTGTTCCGCCCTGCGATATCTATCTCGAATATGCAATAAACGAAGAAACCGGCGGCGACGGCGCCGCTTCCGCAATGCGTTACCTTA
Source organism: Oscillospiraceae bacterium (assembly GCA_045638185.1). Lineage (GTDB taxonomy): Bacteria > Bacillota > Clostridia > Oscillospirales > Ruminococcaceae > UMGS1668. Next base: position 3,603 of record JAZUAX010000048.1, read on the forward strand.
AGGAAAAAGGAATTGAACTTGCGTTGGTAATCGACGAAGGCGGCGCAGTTGTTGACAGACCCATCGGCGGAATGGACAGACAGTATGCGGTTATCGGCGTTACCGAAAAAGGTTATATGGACCTTAAAATTTCCGCAAAAGGAACCGGCGGCCACAGCAGCACTCCGCCCAGAAACACTCCTGCCGCAAGACTTTTTGCCTTTGCAAACGAAATTGAAAAAAAGCGTCCCTTCAAAAAATATCTTATTCCCGAAGTTTACGAAATGTTTTCCGCAATGGCTCCTTCGTTCAGTTTTGGAATGAGAATGCTTTTGGGCAACATCTGGCTTTTCAAACCTCTTCTTATTGCTCTTATGCCGGTTGTTTCTCCTTTCGGCGAAGCAATTCTTTCCACAACCTGCTGCTTCACAATGATGAAAGGTTCCGACGCCTGCAACGTAATTCCGAAGGAACCCTATCTTGTTGCAAACCTTCGCACAAGCGTTCATCAGAACTGTGAGGAAAGCCTTGCGGTGCTCAAAAAATATGCAAAGAAATATGACCTCGAAATCGAGATAATCCAGGCAAGAGATGCTTCTCCCGTTTCTAACATCTATTCCAAAGAATATGCATATCTTACCGGCTGCATCAGAAAGCAGTTCCCGGATGTCGGAGTGGCTCCATATGTTATCATGGGCGGAACGGATTGCCGCCATTTCCATGCTCTTACCGAAAACGCTCTGCGCTTCTGCCCGGTAAGAATGAGCAACGAACAGAACGCCGCCTGCCATGCGGTTAACGAAAACGTTACACTTTCCGCCCTTGCGGAAGGAGTACGCTTCTTCAAAATGTTCCTCAGAGGATATGATTTATAACAAAAGAGCGTGCCGTCATGCGGCACGCTCTTTTTGAATACAATTCTTATAAAAGACAATAATTTGAAAAAATGTTAACATTTAATCTCTTTATTATTTATAATTTTTGGGATATACTTGCTTAATAATCAGAGAAAGGAGAGTGACGCTTTTTTGGAAAAGAAAAGTTTTAAGGATACCGGTCTGCGCCTTCTGAAAAAAGGCCGGAAAGGCATTATCAATGCGGTTTTCAGCCGGTTTGGCGTTATAATCCTTCTTTTTGCGCTCCAGATAATTCTGTTTTTCCTGGGGCTAATCTGGTTCCAATCTTTTGCTTCGGAATTCTTCCTGGGCGGACTTTTGATCGGGCTTTTTGTTTCGGCATATATTCTCAATACGGAAAGTGATCCTTCTGCAAAGATAACCTGGATAATCCTTGTAATGGCTTTTCCGGTTTTCGGAACTCTGCTTTATCTTTATACCGAACTGGAAGTCGGCCACCGTTCTCTCAGAAACAGGGTTGCGAAACTTTCCTCGGAAACAAAGAACGAAGTTCCTCAGGAAAAGGAAACGGCGGAATCTTTTTCGGAAAAGGACCCGGGAGCGGCGGCGATTGCAAATTACCTTCGAAGAACAGGAGGTTTTCCTGTTTTTGACCGCACCTCTGTTTCCTATTTTTCAATTGGCGAAGATTTTTTTGAAACGCTTCTTTCTGAACTTAAAAAAGCAAGACATTTCATATTCCTCGAATATTTCATAATAGATGAAGGGATAATGTGGGGAAAGATCCTCGAAATTCTTGCGGAAAAAGTTAAGGAAGGCGTTGACGTCCGCGTTATGTACGACGGAACGAACGAATTCACAAGCCTTCCGAGAAATTATCCCAAACTTCTTGAAAAACTGGGTATAAAATGCAAAGTTTTTGCGCCCCTTTCGCCCTTTGTTTCAACCCATTATAATTACCGCGACCACAGGAAAATCATGGTCATCGACGGAAACACCGCATTTACCGGCGGAATAAATTTTGCGGACAGATATATAAACAAGGAAGTTGTTCACGGACATTGGAAGGATACCGCGGTTATGCTCAAGGGAAAAGCTGTAAAATCCTTTTCGGTCATGTTCCTTCAGATGTGGAATATAACAGAAAAAGAAGCGGTTTTTGAACCTTTTCTTTCTTTCCCGACCCTTTCTCCGGAAAGTTCGGAAGGATATGTGCTTCCTTATTGCGACTGCCCTCTGGATAAGGATAAAGTCGGTGAGATGGTCTATATGGATATCCTTAACAGGGCAAAGCGTTATGTTCATATAATGTCGCCCTATCTTATTCTCGATGGGGAGATGGAAACCGCGATCCGTTTTGCGGCGGAAAGGGGAGTTGAGGTCAAAATAATTCTTCCGGGAGTTCCGGATAAGCTTTCGCCCTATTCTCTCGCAAAAGGCCACTATCGCGCTCTTCTGGATTCCGGAGTTGAGATTTTTGAATATGAACCCGGCTTCATTCATGCGAAATCATTTGTTGCGGACGATATCGAAGGCGTTGTCGGAACGATAAATCTTGATTACCGCAGCCTTTATCACCATTTTGAATGTGCGGTATATTGCTATGAAAATAAATGCATAAAAGATATCGAAAAGGATTTTCAGAAAACTCTTGAAAAATGCCGCAGGGTTACAAAAAAGACTATCTGGAAAGGATATCCTCTCCTGCGCCCGCTTTCTTTCATTCTGAAAATAATCGCACCTTTGCTTTAAACAAAAAAGGGAACGGAAGATCCGTTCCCTTTTTATTTTTTCAGAAAACAAACTGAACAAGAAGCATATAGCAAAGGGTGCCTCCGGCCATTGAAAGAAGGATCTTTCTTTTCCAGAGATGAAGAGCGGTTACAACCGCAACGGAAAGAAATTCCGGAATTCCGTGGTTTCCGGCGGTTATTTCAACGTTTTTGAGGCAATATACAACAAGAAGGGCAAAAATTGCCGCAGGAAGAGCCTTTCCGAGATATTCGATGAATTTCGGGGTTTCCTTTTTTTCGGAAAAGAGAAGGAAAGGAAGAAAACGTGTTATAAGCGTTGCAAAAACACACATTCCTATGGTGATTATCTCTTCGGTAAGAGTCATTCAAAACCACCCGCCTTTTCAATGGGCTTTCTGAAGAAAGCAAGCATTCCGAAAATTGAAACCATGGTGGGGATTATAAAAGATTCCGCACCGAAGACAACAAGGCAAAGAACGGAGCAGAAAACACCGATGAGGGCGGTGTAATGCTTTTTCTCCTTGAGCCATTGTTCGATGAAAATTACAACGAACATTGCGGTCATAACAAAATCGAGTCCTTCGGTGTTGAAGGTTATGAACGAACCGAGAATTCCGCCGATGGTTGCGCCTGAAACCCAGTAGCATTGGTCGAGAAGAGAAACCGCAAGATAAAATCTTCCTTTTTCGATTCCGTCCGGAACCGGAGTTGAACAGTTTATGGAAAAAGTTTCGTCCGTGAGCGCAAAAATAAGATAGAGTTTTTTTAATCCGGTGTTTTTATATTTTTCGAGCATTGCAAGGCCATAAAAAAGGTGGCGCGCCTGTATGACAAGGGCGATCAGAAAGGTCTGAAGCGGGGCAAAGGTGCTCAGAAGAAGGGAAACCGCAAGGAATTCAAGACTTCCGCCGAAAATGGTTATTCCCATGAGCATCGGATAAAGAAAGCTGAATCCGGAAACGTTCATATAAATTCCGTAGGAAATTCCGAGAAAAAGATAACCGGTCATAACCGGGATGGTATATGGAAAAGCCTTTTTAAGAACGGAAACAAAACTTACTTTGTTTTCCAAAATTTCGCCTCCCTTTCCGCAATATGTGATTATTATATCTTTCTGTAAGCAGAAGTTCAACAGAATGTTGAAAAACGGGAGCAATTTTTCTTATATTTCCGCAAAAAAAGCATATAATTTATAAGGCACCGAAAGAAAATTTACATTTTTATAATAGACAAAAGTTCAAAAAGGTGTATAATGTTATATAGAGGAAATTTGGTAAAAAATTCCTTTATTCCTGTTTGGAGCGTGATTCTGATGAAACTTATTATAAAAAACAATTATGAAGAAATGAGCGAATGGGCAGCAAACCATATTGCCGATGCTATAAATAACCACAAGGAAAACCGGCCTTTTGTTCTTGGACTTCCCACCGGTTCTTCTCCTCTCGGTGTATATAAACGCCTTATCGAGATGAACAAATCCGGAAAAATCAGCTTTAAAAACGTTGTAACTTTCAATATGGATGAATACGTTGGTCTTCCGAAAGAACATGACCAGAGCTATTGGTATTTCATGCATGAAAATTTCTTCGACCATATCGATATTCCCGCAGAAAATATCAATATTCTTAACGGCCTTGCAGAAGATCCGGAAGAAGAATGCAGAAAATATGAAGAAAAAATCGCTTCCTATGGCGGAATCGATCTTTTCCTCGGCGGATGCGGAGTTGACGGACACATCGCCTTTAACGAACCTTTCACTTCCCTTGTTTCCAGAACCGGTGTCCGTGCTCTTACCGAAGACACAAGAATCGTCAATTCCCGCTTTTTCGGAAACGATATGAACAAAGTTCCGAAAACCGCTCTTTCTGTTGGCGTTGGAACCGTTTGCGATGCAAAACAGGTTCTTATCCTCATCAACGGCCACAACAAAGCAAGAGCTCTTCGCCACTGCGTTGAAGGCGGCGTTGACCACGCCTGGACCATAAGCGCTCTCCAGCTCCATCCGGACGGCATAATCGGCTGTGACGAAGCAGCCTGCGGCGAACTCAAAGTT
>JAZUAX010000049.1:0-2777 GCA_045638185.1 Oscillospiraceae bacterium
TCTGCAGGATAGAAACCGGGCATTTCTGCGGTTTCGCCGCCGATAAGTGCGCAGCCGGACTGTACGCAGCCTTCTGCAACGCCTTTTACGATATCTGCGATTCTTTCCGGAACGTTTTTGCCGCAGGCAATATAGTCAAGGAAGAAAAGCGGTTTTGCGCCAACGCAGATGATGTCGTTTACGCACATTGCAACACAGTCGATACCGACGGTGTCATGTTTGTTAAGGAGGAATGCAAGTTTGAGCTTGGTGCCGACGCCGTCGGTTCCGGAAACAAGAACGGGTCTTTCCATTCCGGTGATATCAAGTTCAAAAAGTCCGCCGAAACCGCCCACATCGGAGCAAACGCCGGAGGTCATGGTTCTTGCAATGTGCTGTTTCATAAGTTCAACAGCTTTGTAGCCTGCGGTGATATCAACACCGGCTGCTGCGGAGCTGGCAGATCTGGAATTGTTCATAGTCAATTATTCCTTTCCGTTCCAACAATAAGTACAAAGTTTGCAGCGGGGAAGGCCGATGGCCTTTATAATTCCTTCAATGGACTGGAAGTCGAGAGAAGCGAAATGAAGCTTTTCGCAAATTGCCTCGCGGAGTTTTTTGCCGCGTTCGGTTGCGCTGTCGCTGTATTCTTCGATGTGGTTAAAACCTTCTTCACCCTCAAGTTCCATAATGGTACGTCTTGCGATAAGTTCCATATCGCTGGTCGCTCTTGAGAAGTTGAGATATTTGCATCCATACATAATGGGGGGACAAGCCGAACGCATATGTACGGATTTTGCGCCATTGCTGTAAAGAAAATCAACGGTTTCACGAAGCTGAGTTCCGCGGACGATGGAGTCGTCGACGAAGAGAAGATCTTTATCTTTGATAAGTTCGTCAACGGGCATCTGTTTCATTTTTGCAACTTTTGCGCGTTCACTCTGCTTGGTGGACATAAAACTTCTGGACCAGGTGGGGGTATATTTGATAAACGGACGGGCAAAAGGAATTTTGCTTTCGTTCGCATATCCGATAGCATGGGGAGTGCCGGAATCCGGAACTCCGCCGACATAGTCGATGTGTCCGCGAACATTGTTTTCTTCATCTTTCTGAGCAAGAATGCTTCCGTTGCGGTAACGCATTGCTTCAACGTTTATTCCTTCGTAAGCGGAAGTGGAATATCCGTAATAGGTCCAGAGGAAAGCACAGATGCGCATTTCTTCGCCCGGTTCTGCAAGCTGGGTCATTTCTTCGGGAGAAAGCTCAACAATTTCGCCGGGGCCGAGTTCTTTGATTATTTCATAACCGAGTTTTCTTGCTGCAAAGGATTCAAAGGTAACGCAGTGGCCGTTTTCATCCTTTGCGATTATAACGGGAAGACGTCCGAGTTTATCTCTTGCGGCAATGATGTTGCCGCCATCTTTAAGGATAAGGATGCATGCGCTGCCATCAATAACTTCCTGGGCAAACTTGATGCCATCGGTGAAATTATCTTTAAGGCTGATAAGCGCGGCAAGAAGTTCAACGGAGTTTACCTTTCCACCGGTCATTGCATCAAAATGTCCGCTGCTCTTATCAAGATATTTTTCGATAAGTTCATCGGCGTTATTGATAATTCCGATAAAGCTTATTGCAAAAACTCCGAGCGAAGAGCGGATGAGCAGAGGCTGGGGTTCCATGGAACTTATGCATCCGATTGCGGAGGTGCCTTTCATATCGTCGAAGATGTTTTCAAAACGGGTTCTGAAAGGTGAGTTTTCAATATTGTGAATCTGTCGCTGAAGACCGATTTCTTCATCGAAAGCGGCCATTCCGCCTCGGCGGGTGCCGAGGTGGGAATGGTAGTCGGTTCCGAAGAAAACATCGGCCATACAGTCGTTTTTAGAGACTACGCCAAAAAAGCCGCCCATATTTTCTCCTTTACTTTACTTCGTTTTAAAAATAAATTATGCGAAGAAAAGTTCGGAAAGGGTCATGGGGTCGATATATTTTCCGTCTTTATAAACGCGCATATTGCCGGAAGCGATTTCGTCGATGAGCATTACTTTGCCTTCTGCATCGTAACCGAATTCGAATTTGATATCGTAAAGAACGAGGCCTTTTTCTTTAAGGTCGTCTGCAACGATTTGGGTGATCTGCTGGGTCATTGCTTTGATATCGTCATACTGTTCGTCGGTCATAACGCCGAGAGCTACGAGAGCATCTTTGGTTACGAGCGGATCGCCTTTTTCGTCATTTTTGAAAGTGGTTTCAACATATGCGGGAAGATCTGCACCGTCTTCAATATAATCACCGTAACGGCGGATGAAGGAGCCAACTGCTTTGTGGCGGCAGATAACTTCGAGACCGTGGCCGAAAGCTTTTGCAGGAAGAACTTCCATGGTGGTGTTTTCAAGGTCTGCGGAAACGTAGTGGGTTTTGATTCCTGCTGCGTTTACTTTTTCAAAGAAATAGATGGACATGCGAAGGTTAACGTCGCCAACGCCTTCGATGGTAAGACCAACGGAGTTTTCGCCCGGATCAAAAACGCCGTCTTTGCCGGTGCAGTCGTCTTTAAATTTGAGAAGATAGTTTCCGTTTTCAAGTGGAAATACGTCTTTGGTTTTTCCGGTGTAAACAAGTTTGTTTTCCATAATTTTTGTGCTCCTTAAATATATAGATTTTTGATAAAATTAAAAGACGATTTTAGAAAGATGCGCTGATGGCTTTGTCTTTTTCAAGAACTTTTGCTGCGTCGGATGCGCGTTTTGCGTCAAGTTTTGCTGCAAGTTCTTTGTCTTCAACAGCAAGGATCTGTG
>JAZUAX010000050.1:0-2415 GCA_045638185.1 Oscillospiraceae bacterium
TTCCGGCAGCCATGAGTTTTATCAGTTATATATAAACGCGCTTTGGGAAAGCACGCCTGTTGTTGAAAGCGAAGTGGAGGATGCTTATGAATAAAGAGAGAAGGGAGAAAAATGGCAAAACCGGCAAAAAGCCTTGCTGAAAGAAAAAGGGAACTTATAGATGCCCAGGATTATCTTTCGGAGGAAGAGAAAAGAAAAGGCGAAAAAGAAAGAAGAAACGAGAAAGGTTCTTGAAGAGGAGCAGAAGGAATTTGAAAAGGCGGCGGATTATTCCGCCGCCGAAGAACCTGTTCTTTTCAAAGAGGAAGATTTTGAAAGAGAAGAAAAGGATGAAAAATGGTATAAAGAATTTGAAAAGGTTCTTGAGGAAACTTCCGATTATGTAACAGAAAAACAGGCACGGGGTAAAATTGTTGTTCCGCAAAATGGATATGGCTCAAGGAATGAATGGTATAAACAAAAGCCGGAAGCGTTTATAAATTCTTACAATTCTGCAGAAGATTATGTTATGTCCGATGGTAACAATGCTTTTGAAAACGTTATAAAAGGAATGTTTAACAATACTCGCTCAACTTTGGGAAAAACAGCCGGAAATGCGGAATTCTTTTTGAGTGATAATATTCCGGGATATAAAGCAGGTGAAAATACATATAAAAACAATGATCCGTGGTATATATCCGATATAGCAAAAAAACAATTTGGATTCGCTCGTGAAGAAACAGGACAGTTTGGCAATAAAGTCATAGATGCGGCAGATATTTTTTCAAAAGAGCTTGGATACGGAATGTTAGGTTTAAAATCGGCAGATTGGTTCAGGAATGCGGATATTGGTTTTACGGAATATGAGAGATTGCGAAAAAGTGGAGTTTCAAAGGAAGAAGCATTTAGAGAATCGGTCAAGAAAACAGGTTTTTCTTTTGCGGAAGATAAATTTTGGGATAAAGGAGGAGATTGGCTAAGTAAAAAATCAATAAAAGACCATTCTTTTGGGATTGTAACAAATATTGATGAGTTTGTTGACAATGCTGATTTTGCTGATTACAATAGAGCTAATAAACCAGGAGAACTTATAAATGAATTTTATGATTTGCTTACAGATCAAGAATGGGCACAATATTATCGAAAAATTGCTGATAATGGTATGTTAAACAAACCACTTGGATACATATATGTAAGTTATGAAGGTGATATGATTATTTTTTCAAAGCGTGTTATGACAGGTGGAGTGGCACAAGATTATCAAATAATAGACTGTTGGTATATTGGTAACGATGAAGCGTATATGGATGTATTAAATCTGCAGAAAAAGATTAACAAAGGTGGAAACAATTATGACGAAAGAAGAATTCGACAAGAGCTTGACAAAATTAGTAGCAAGTATGATTGATTTGAATTATGCTCAGGGAACAATAGACCGTGCACTTATGTGGTTAGCTGTATCTCAAAGACAATTTTTGGAGCAGGCGGTTGTAACAATTCAAGAAAAGTTAAATAAAAAACCAGGAGAAGAAGAATTCGATTTTTGGATGGGCGAGTATGGCGAATCTATTTGTATTAAACATACTTCAGAGGAAAAAAGAAAAATTATAGACGAAAGAAGGAAAAGAAGAAATAATAAATAAAACGAAAAGGTTCATTAAAAGGAGAATATGTTTGGAACGGTGATGGCATTGTTGTAATAAGTAAAAGGGTCAGTATTACGGGAAATACAAACAATTATCAAGTTATTGATTATGATTTTGTACGAAATTCATATGATGTTGCACAAAAAACTCAGAAAGAAATAGAGAAAAACGGGGGAAGATACGATGCAAGGAAATTTGAAGAAAGCATTGATGCTTTTGGTGAATAAAATGATGGCATTGGAATACTCTCAAGAAACTATAGAACAAACATTATATTTATTAAGAGTTTTTGAAAAGTGTTATTTAGAAGAAGGAGTAAAGTTTGTCGATAAAATGTTGGACCAAAAACCTGAAGAAAATATATTTTGGTCTGATATGAGTGAATACTCTATTACTAAAATAAAACACCATAGTTCGGAGGAGCTGAAACGAGACATAGAAACAAGAAAACAAGGAAGATAAAGTTTTATTATATCAAAAAATATGTTGGATGTCTTAAAATATAATAACACAAAATGTGCTATTACGCAAAACCGGCAAAAAGCCTTGCTGAAAGAAAAAGGGAACTTATAGATGCCCAGGATTATCTTTCGGAGGAAGAGAAAAGAAAAGCGAAAGAAGAAGTTGAAAAAACAGAAAAACAAAAGGCGAAAAAGAAAGAAGAAACGAGAAAGGTTCTTGAAGAGGAGCAGAAGGAATTTGAAAAGGCGGCGGATTATTCCGCCGCCGAAGAACCTGTTCTTTTCAAAGAGGAAGATTTTGAAAGAGAAGAAAAAGATGAAAAATGGTA
>JAZUAX010000051.1:0-24200 GCA_045638185.1 Oscillospiraceae bacterium
TTTGGAAAAATATGGTATTATTTACTCATGGATATCCAATTATTTACATTTTAGTTAAATTATGGTAATTTATACCGCACAGGACTTTTTAAAATATAAAGTGCGGAGAAAAGGAAGGTTTTATGGAAAATAAAATCAGAATTTTGATTTCAGACGATAATTACGAATTTTGTTCCTCCTGTGAAAAGGCTCTTTTAAACCTTGGATTTGAGGTATTTACAATAAAAAACGACGGAAAAGAGCTTTTGGATAACATTGTATTAAAAAAACCGTCTATAGTTCTTGCCAATGCTTTTATGCCTCAAATGGATCTTATAAGTGTTATTTCTTCTTCAAAAGATAAAATGGATTCAGATTCACCGTTTTTTCTTGCAACTGTTCCTTCTGAAAATTCCGTTCTTGAGAAAGAACTTCTTTCCGGAGGTGTTTCCTATTGTTTTATAAAACCGCTTGATTATTCTTTACTTGCAGAAAGAATACGCAGTATTTATCTGAGCGTTGGTAAAATTTCTTCTTCAAAAGGTAAAGAAAATCCGAATCTTGAAATTGTTATTACCGATATAATTCATCAAATCGGAGTTCCTGCACATATAAAGGGATATCATTATTTGCGCGAAGCAATTTTAATGGCAGTAAACGATATCGATATTATGAATTCGGTTACAAAATGTCTCTATCCTTCCGTCGCCAAAAAGCACGGAACAACCTCTTCAAGAGTTGAAAGAGCTATCCGCCATGCTATTGAAGTTGCCTGGGACCGCGGCGACGTTGACGTGCTCAATTCCTATTTCGGTTACACCATCCACAGCAGCAAAGGCAAACCCACCAACAGCGAATTCATCGCCCTTATCGCTGACAAATTAAGGGTCAACATGAAAACGGCATAAAAGGCGATTTTTCCGCATGAGCATCAACTTTTTTTGCGCCTGCTATTTTCTGTTTTCCAATGCTATGAACACCAAAATTTATCGGCTTTTTGGCGATTTTAAGCCTATAAATTTTTTTGCTTAATCCTATGAATACTCTCAATTTATCGGGACAAAATTCCGATAAGTTGAGAGTATTTTTTATAAAATATTTTCGTGGCATTTTACTAAACGTAAGATAAAAACGATTGATTTTCGCTTCTTGATTATTTCTATATAAGATTATAGGTATATAAGGTTGACTTTATATGTTTTCAGGTCTATAATTAGTTAAAATAAGTTTATTATACCCGTTTAAAAGGGGGTAATTTAATAATATTATGGAAAAACGAAAAATAGTGGCCGCCGCAGTATCTTTGATATTGTGTTTTGCCGTTTTGATTTCCTCCAGTTATGCGTGGTTTTCAATATCCCGTGCCCCTGAAATCAGCGGAATAGCAACCAACATCGGTTCCAACGGAAGCCTTGAAATTGCATTGGTTTCAGACGAAACTTTTATGGACCCTTCGCTTATAAAAAACGGCGTTGGTGATTCAGCTGCAGCGCAAGAAAAAACCGTATCAAATCTTCGCTGGGGAAACGTAATCGATCTTTCCGATGAAAGTTATGGCCTTGATAAAATTTCTCTGCTCCCTTCAAAACTTGCAATTATCGCAGGTGAAGACGGAAGCCAAACGATAGGCAGCAATATTCTCGGATTTATGGATTATTCTTCCGACGGAAGAGTTGAAAGACAGAACATGGAATCCGTCTCTGCAGTATATTCGGAAGATGGTTTTATTTTCAGATCTGAATTGCAAAGTCACGGAGTACGCGGAATCGGTACTATACCGGATGTAGTTCCACAGCAGATTGCTCTTTCCAGTGCTCGTGCTTTGGTCGCTTCCTACAGAAGTTCCGCCATAGCGGAAACAAAAGCCGCTTTTGAAGAAAACGGAGATAATATAATTGATATTTTCAGAAGAGTATATCTTTTGGGAAATAATTATTTCGATGCAGATGATATAAAAGCTGTGCGTGACACCGCTGTAAGAATGAGAAGGGCGTATGATTATATTGATTCAGCGCTTCGTCAAGGTATAATAGGCTATGCTTCTTCTATAATTGACGACGAAGAGCTGTTTATTGAACTTCGTTCCGCCGTTGAAAACACATCGATTCCTCTTTCCATGTTGGTTTCTTCTCTCCCGAACGAACTTCCCTCCGGTTTCTCCAGTTGGGTAACTAATTCTGACAGCGTCCGTTATGATCTCACTCTTGTGATCACCGCATGCGATAAACTCCCCGGAAGATGCACCTGGAATGAAATGAGCAAAATTATTGAGATTATGATCGATCCTTCAGTGGCAATGATCCAGGGATATAAAATAAATTCTTTCTTCAATTCTCGCGATTTGTTACCGGGAGACACCCTTACTCTTTCCCCTAATTCCGGAGCTTTTGCCGGTATTGCTGATTTTTGCGGAAACTTCAGCATTTTATTTACATACGAAGAAAATAAAACTCTCAATGCCCGTTCTGTTTCAAGTAAAAAAGATTCCCATCTTGTATGGATACAAAACGAACTTGATAAATATGAACCTGCCGGAAATGAAGCCGGACCTACCTTTGCAGAAATCAATGACATATACGGATATGCCATTGACCTTGCTCTCAGATGCAATCAGGAATCAACTCTTTTGCTTCAGACAGAAGCAGTTGAACGTTATGGAGAGAAAACCGAAAACGGACAAAACATGGGCGGCGGAAGCTATATGAGTTTTTCTTCCGAACAGCTTACCGAAGAACAAATTCTTCCTCTTGTTGATGCAATTAGGATAGGTTTTGTCGATAGCCAGGGAAATCTTTCAGCCGTGGCAAAACTTGGAACAAGCAACTACAAATTTGAAGAAAACGTTCTTTCCGCACCTATCTGGCTTTACAAATATGAGCTTTCTGAAAGCGGAAGCATTATCATGGGCGAACGTCGCAAGGAAGACGCTGATATAATGGCCCTTATAGGCGACACTCCCGTTCTGCTTTCCGTAATAGTCTGGCTTGACGGTGATTATATTTACAACAGCAGCGCTGCAATATCCGGTCAGAGCATGACCGGTACCCTTAATCTTCAGTTCTCAAGCAGTGCGGAACTTAATCCTGCAGATGTTTTTGTAAACAGTACCGGTGAATAATCAATATATAATTTTTAAAATATAAAAGGCATTTTTTGGAGGCGAAAACTTATGAAAAAACGTAAGGACGATCGCGAATATACTAAAAAGGATTATTTTCATATCAAAAGAAAACTCCTTTCAACTTTTACAATGTTCCTGATCGCAGCAATTCTTATGGCTTCAACTTCTTATGCATGGTTTGTTCTTTCCGTTGCTCCTGAAGTTTCCGGAATCAGCACCAGCATCGGCGCAAACGGAAGCCTTGAAATGGCTTTGCTCACAACCGAAACAAAGGCAGATCTTAACACCATTAAAACGTCCATGAACGAATCCCTTGCGCAGAACAAAGCTTCCGCGAACAATACCTGGGGTAACCTTGTTGACCTCAGTTATGCGGAATATGGACTTGGCACTATTATGCTCATGCCTGCACGTCTTACTATCAGTCCGGACGGAAAAGTTGTCCAGCCCAACCTGCTTTCTGTTCCGACTTACGGATTTGACGGACGTATTATCGAACTCATCGATGATACCATGAGTGCTGTTTATAAAGACAACGCTTTTACTTTTTTCGAAGATCAGGATTACGGTGTAAGAGCAATCGGTACTGCTGATACTCTTGGAGTCCAGGGAAGCGCCCTTGCTCTCGCCAAAGCAAATACTGTAACATTCTCAAACAACGCAAAAAATGCAACAAAATCCCTTCTCGGAAGCTATGGCGACGATTTGTTCAACATCGTTCTCCAGCATTCCATGCAGCCGGATCAGCCTTATAACGATACCAATCTTGATACTCTCAAAGCTTTGCTCGCAAATATCGATAGTTCTGCCGATTATATCGACAGAGCTTTGCGTCAGGGCCTTGTTGCAGTAGCTGCTTCCGAAATTGCAGATAAAGCAACTTTCGAAATTGTTCGCGACAGAATTACCGGCGCTCCAAATATCTCTTCCCTTCTTGACGATCTTCAGGAAGTAGGAGAAATTCCCGAAGAGTTCAGAACCTGGGTAAATTCTCTTTCTGCCATGAGAAATAGTATCAATGCTGCAATAATTGCCGCAGATTCACTTTCCGGCGGTGCTTATACCTGGGCACAGTTCCGCGGTATCCTCGACTATGTAATGAATATAGACGGCGTTTATATCAACGATAAACCTTTTTCCGAATTCGGAGCAGATTCCGCCGGTGATCTTATAGCCAGCGGTTCTGTTATCCTCACTCTTGCTCCCGGTTCCGGTATCTTTGCAGATATTGCAGATTTTACCGGAAACTATAATTCTTCCCTTTCCGTAATGGGAATCAACGTTGATATCAAAACCGCTTCCGCTGTTAACCCCGCTTATCTCGATGCTTTGGTCAATGCTGTAAAAAATCTTGAAGCTGCAGACGGCGGAGCAACCGTTGAAAACATTTCTCTCGGCAGCACTTACGGTTACGCCATCGACCTTGCGTTCAGATGCAACGCTGCTATCTCCGATCTTCTCCTTCAGACAACTCCCGAACACCGTATTTATGACGGAACCGAAAACGGAAGCGCCATGGGCGGCGGCAGCTTTATGCAGTTCAGCACTGACGACAACAGCTTTTCCATTGATAAAATGGCACAACTTATCGACGCTGTAAGAGTTGCATTCCTTGATGACAAAAATAATGTTCTCGGAATTGCAAAGCTTAATACCAGCAACAGAGAAATTCTTGCTGATGGCATAAAAGCTTCTCTCTATCTCTATGAATATGGTATCAGCGCAGAAGACGGCTCCATCGTTATGGGCGAACGCCGCCTTGACGAAAATGCCATTACTTCCCTTGAGCAGAACGTTGCCAAAGCTATTACCGCTGTTGTATGGCTCGATGGTGATATTGTTGACAACACCATGGTTTCAGCAACAAAATCCGCATCTCTCACCGGTGTTCTCAACCTCCAGTTTGCAAGCAGCGCAAACCTTGTTCCTGCAAGCAACAACGAACTTCTCAACATCAGCGCAAACAAAAATCAGCTTGAAGAAACCCTTTCTCAATTCACCGAAGAAAACGGCGAAATTACCCTCGGACAGCGCGATTATACCAACGTAAGCTGGAAAGCTTTTGTTGAAGCTTATGACTACGCTGTTGCCGTAAGCCTTAACCCTAATGCAAATGACAGCCAGGTCTATTTTGCATCCGCTGCTCTTGCTGAGGCAAAAGCGGGACTTGAAAAAATCTCCACCGCTGCTGTTGAAGCTAAAGTCGACGAAATCCGCGACCTTATGGGAACTTCCGATAAGATTGCAAACTATATAATAAAGAATAAAGACGGTTCCTATTCCGCAGTCGGCGATGAAGACCACACTCAGGAAACCCACGACAGCTGGAACATTGTTGATGAAGTATACCAGGTAGATTATAAGAAGAATCTGCATGACGAAGGCAACGAGCTCTTTACTCAGATTTATACTGATGAAAGCTGGAACGCTCTCGCAAACGCACTTTACGATGCGGAAGAAACTCTTCTCGGCGTAAATCTCAATGACAACGGTCTCGATGCTGCTCTTACCGCCCTTGATAATGCACAAAAAGGCCTCCAGCGCAGAGTATTCTATACTCCTTATGAATACAACGGCGCAATCTATTACGAAGCAATCTGCGAAGCAGGCAGCACCGATACTTACGGAAAATGGTACGATTCCGATTTCAAACGCATTTTTGCTGATATCACGATCCTCAATCTTGATGCTTATGCAGTACCGGTTAATGTATTCAAACTCGAACAAGGCGACTATGTATCCGTTAAAGATACCGAAATAACACCTTTCGTCGAAGTTCTCAGCAACACCTATCCTACCCTCCTCGACGAAGAAATCAAAGGTATGCATTGGAATATTTCCGATTCCGAGTACTATACCGAACTTATAAGTCAGCGTCATATAAACACTATTCATGAACTTCTTGAAATAGTTACCAGTGAAAATCTCACTGTAAATACTGAAGAAGCAGCGAAAATTATCGGAAGCTCCGAAAAAGTAACTGCTGCAGCTGCAAGAAACGTTATAAATGCTCTCCGCGAAGAAATCACCGCAGAACTTGACAGAATCAGCGCCGAAGCAGAAGCAAATAATCCGTTAATGACCGATGCTCAGAGAACTTTGCTTACCGCAGCAATCAACAGTGCAAAAGCTATAAACGGATACGATGATCCCGCCAAGACCGAACTTCAGACTCTCCGCAACGAAGTCAATGATGCTGAAACTCTTCTTGCTGAAGTAGGTGCTACAAAAACTAACGCAACGAACGCTCTTGAACAAATCAATGCTGCTCTCAAAAACGCAGAAGCAAAAGAGATAACCGAATATAACACTCTTACACATAAACTTACCATAAACGAAATTTATGATATTGTTTATGATATCGATTATCCCGGAATGATCCTTGAACTTCTCGGAAAAGAAGGCGAAGTAAAGCTTGACGTTGCAATTCTTACCGAAAGCGGAATAGTAAGCAGAATAAGCAAAACTGTTACCATTTACACTCCCGCAAAAGGTATCGAACCTGTCGAAAGCACTATAAATCTTACTAAAGGTACCGAAGGTTCCGCTTCCGTTAAATTCTCTTATGATGAAATTCCCGGATTCCCCGAAACTTTCAAAACCGTAACATGGGCTTCTGACGATATGTCTATTGCTGCTGTTGAAGAAAGCACCCTCGGAAGCTGCAAGATTACCGCTAAAAAAGAAGGATACACTTATATATCCGTTTCTGTTGTAACCGAACAGGGACATACATATACGGCACGCATTATTGTTAATGTAACACCTTGATCATAAATATTATTTCATTAAAAAAATCCCCCTGCCAATGCAGGGGGATTTTTTTATAAACATGTTATGGTAATATTAAAAAATCTTTATTATCCGGTTCAGCCGCCAAAGAAAAGATGTTCTATAAGAATTTTTGCCCCAAGACAAATAAGAACCGCTCCGCCGAAAAATTCCGCTTTTGATTTATATTTATCTCCGAAAACACTTCCGATTTTGATTCCTGCTGCAGAAAAAAGGAAAGTTGTAATTCCTATAAGGCTTATTGCAAGAAGAATATCCACTTTAAGGAAAGCGAAAGTTATTCCAACCGCAAGGGCATCGATACTTGTTGCTATTGCAAGCACCAGCATTGCTTTTAGTCCAAAAGAAGCATCCTGCTCCCCTTCTTCTTCGCGGGATTCTTTTATCATATTGAATCCGATTATTCCCAGAAGAATGAATGCTACCCAATGGTCAATGCTCGTGATATAACGTTCAAAGGTTGAACCGAGCACAAAACCGATCAGCGGCATAAGTGCCTGGAAACCTCCGAACCAGATTCCTGCGGTTATCATATGCTTAGGCTTTATTTTTCCTACAGAAAGTCCTTTACATATGGAAACCGCGAAGGCATCCATAGAAAGGCTTATTCCGATAAGAATCAGTTCAATTACCGACAAAACAATCCCTCCATGATAAAAAAACAAAGACTTATCCGCAAAACGCGGATAAGTCTCATCATTTAAAGCAATGCCAGGATATAAATCCAGTCTGTTGACATAGCTGCGCATATTGCGCCGACTACTCCCTTATTCAAGTGTGAATTATATCAGATTTTATTTAAAAGTCAAGATTTTAAAGCTCTTTTCCGGTTTCGGAATCATATATATTCTCATAAACCGCATAATAGAACGGTGGGATTCTTCTATCCAGATGGAAACAACCGAAAAACCACTTATTGAATTTGCAATTTACTGAAATTTCGTTAAGGAAAGCATGTAAGTTGTTGAAACAGTTGCTTTCCATTTCCAGAAATCCGCGCATTTTAAATCCTGCATCATAGGAAACGACGTAATCAATTTTATATTCGTTTTTTTCAAGATTTTCGCGAGCATGCTCACATTCCGATTCATCGGGAAGCCTTACAAAATCCGGACATTCGCGGAAATCCATAACATCAAGTTCCTCATCATCTCCGCCGCCGAATGCAAAGATTTTTTTGCCTTCAATCTCAAAAACCTCGCCGCGAATAAGCTGATAAATATTTTCGGAAATTTTTCTTGCTTTTCCTCCGCAAAAATCAACTTTCGGAAATTTTTCAAGAAGCTCAAAGTTTTCGTGAGCACCTTCAACAAAAAGTATCTGATATTTGCGTTTGGAAAGCCATTTTATATTGCTGAGTTCTTCCTTTGATTCGTTCCAGACAAAACCGAAATCACCGCAAACAATCAAAGTATCGCCTTTTTTGATTTTTTTAGCCGCCTGGGTTTTAAATCTGGAAAGTTCTCCGTGAGTATCACCGGTAAAATAAATCATTTTTTCCTCCGGAATTAAAAATATAAAGCCGGCCAAAAATTAACAAAAAATGAATTTTGCTCAAACCGGCATAAAATTAAAAAATAACCTATTCCATTATACACCAAATCCTGCTATAATATCAATATAATATATATATTTTCAAATTTCGACTGATTTTTGATTTTTATATGGTTTCGGAGGAAATTATGAAAAAAACACTTTCACTTATTCTCGCAGTTATAATGGCTCTTTCCTGCTGTGTTTCCGCTTTTGCAGCAGCAAAATATCAGCCTTCTTTTGATATAAACTGTGAATCTGTCTATCTTGCGGACGAAAGCGGAAACATACTTTTCGAGCAGAACTCTGCACAGCGTATGTATCCTTCAGAACTCGTTCAGATCATGACAGCTATTGTTGTTATCGAAAATATTGATGCCGTCGGAGGCTGGGATGCCGAAGCTGCTTATGAAATGAGCACCCAGAACTTTCTTTATGAAAACCGCAACGGCGGAATAATTTCCACCGGTATGCTCGCAAAAAATGTTTTTACTGCCGATGAACTTTTCCATGCAATGGTAATTGCTTCCGGTTACGATGCAGCAATGACTCTTGCAAAACTTATTGCAGGAAGCCAGGATGCTTTTGTTGAGCTTATGAACGCAAAAGCTAAAGAAATCGGCGCCCGCGATACCAATTTCACCAACTGCCACGGTCTTCACGATACTGCAAACTATACCACCGCTTATGACATGTATCTTATTTCCAGATACGCCATGGGTCTTGAAAAATTCAAAGAAACCGTTGCCAAAACTTCTTATACCTGCGAAGAAACAGATACTCACAAAAAGCTTACCTGGAACACCAATAACGGTCTTCTTGCAAGCGGCAACGTCCATTATTATTCCCCTGTAACCGGTATCAAATCCGGTTACAGCGCAGAAGTTGGCAGAAATGTTTCTTCCTATGCCGAATACGAAGGTTTTGCTTATTATCAGATAAATATGGGCGCACCTTTTGAACTTGACGAAGGTTACAACCTTGCACTTTACGATGCAAAGCAGCTTTATGACTGGGCATTTACAGAATTTGAAGTAAAAACCATTGTTGAGGCCGGATCTCAGATTGCAGAAGTTCCGCTCGAACTTGCATGGCAGAAAGACCACCTTAAACTTATGATCGGTGAAACTTACCGTACCCTTCTCCCTGTCAATATTGACATTTCTTCCATTGTTTATGAATCCGAGCTTCCGGAATCCGTTGAAGCTCCTATTGAAAAAGGCGAAAAAATCGGTACCCTTAATCTCCGCCATTCCGGAGAAATAATCGGTTCCGTTCCCCTTGTTGCAATGGAAGATGTTGAACAGAGCGAACTTTTAAGCGGCCTTAAAAATTTCTCCGATATGACCCGTTCCTTCTGGTTCAAATTTATCGTAATCATGCTCTTTATTCTTGTTGCACTTTATATTGCACTCATGGTTATCAGAAACTACAACAAGAAAAAATACGGCAACTTCAAAAAGAGAAGACGTCTTTAATTTTTTAAAAAATATTTTAAAAAACTATTGACATTGTATATTATATTGTATATAATATTAACGCTGTCCAAAGACAGCAGGTGCGTTTCTGCGCTTAAACGACAAAAAATTGTCGGCCTGCCGAGGATGAGTGTTTTAATGTGATTTATTACGCTCCTTCCACGGCTCGCGGAGGGAGCGTTTTTGTTTATACAAATTCGGCTCCCATCACAAAGCAGGAGGTGAATTTTTAAAATGGCCAGTGAAAAAATCTTGCAAGCGAAAAAAGAAGCTGTTGCAGAGCTCGTTGAAAAGCTTAAAGCTGCAAAATCCGGTGTTCTCGTAGACTACGTCGGTATCAACGTTGCAGACGATACCAAACTTCGTCGCGAACTCCGTGAAGCAGGTGTTGAATACACCGTAATTAAAAACTCCATTCTTCGTTTCGCAGCTGAGGAAGCAGGATACGGCGAACTCGATGCTTACCTTTCCGGAAGCACCGCTCTCGCAATCTCTAACGACGATCCGGTTGCTCCCGCAAAAATCCTTGGCAAATTTGCAGAAAAATCCAACGGTAAATT
Source organism: Oscillospiraceae bacterium (assembly GCA_045638185.1). GTDB lineage: Bacteria > Bacillota > Clostridia > Oscillospirales > Ruminococcaceae > UMGS1668. The sequence goes on from JAZUAX010000051.1 coordinate 10,464, forward strand.
CTCCCTTAAAGCTGGTTTTATCGACGGCGAAGTTCTTAACGAAGCAAAAGTTATCGAACTTTCCAAAACTCCCAGCAAAGAAGAGATCCTTACCATGCTCGTTATCGCTCTTACCAGCCCCATCAAAGGCATTGCTGTTGCGCTTGACAAAATCGTCGAAAAAGGCAACGGTGGTAACGAACCCGAAGGTGAAGGCGAAGCAGCTTAATTGCGCAGCCTAAACCAAAAATCTTTTTAATTTAAAAATTACATCGAATTATCTACAGGAGGTAAATAACAATGGCTTCTGAAAAAATCCAGAACATTCTCGAAGAGATCAAAGCTCTTTCTCTTCTCGAAGCAAACGAACTCAAAAACGCAATCTGCGAGGAATTCGGCGTATCCGCTGATGCTCCCGTAATGGTAGCTGGCGGCGCTGCTGCTCCTGCTGCTGAAGCAACCAAAGACAGCTGGGATGTTGTTCTTACCAACGCTGGTCAGACCAAAATGGCTGTTATCAAAGTTGTTAAAGAAATCACCGGTCTTGGCCTCAAAGAGTCCAAAGAAATCGTTGACGGCTGCCCCAAAGCAGTTAAAGAAGGCGTATCCGAAGCTGAAGCTGAAGATATCAAAAAGAAACTCGAAGAAGCAGGCGCAGAAGTCGAAGTTAAATAATTTCTGCCCTTACAGAGATTCTAAAAAAGCTCTTTCCGAAAGGAAAGAGCTTTTCTTTTTTTATTTATGTCTTATTGCACCGAAATATATTGGAGTGAATATGCCCATAACCGAACTCATTGAAAAAACGGTGACAAGAGCATATGTAAGGCTGTCCTTAAAAAATATTCTTACCAAAATTGAAGCAATCGGCAAAGCGACCATTATAACCATTAGGCTTATTCTTGCGTTTTTTATGATATAAGGCCAGTTACGATTATTATAATAAACTCCGGGAGTATGAAGCCGAAAAAATCCGTCCGTATAATAATCCACTTTGTTTTCGTCAAAATATCTCGGAAGCCTTTCTTTTACAAAAAACATAAAATACGCACCGAAGATTGCCGCTAAAACCTCTATAGCAATAAGGCTTTGATAATACTGCGCCCCGTTATTTTTATAAAAATAATAGGTTGCAAATCCGCCAACTGCAAAACAGATAAAATAAATCATAATGCGCTTTTTCAAGGCTTTTCTTTTCTCTTTTTTATCTTCATCCGAAAGCACGATTGCCTTTTCAACAATTTCATCCACTTGCGAAGCATCGACTTTTTCGTTTTCAATTCTTCCGCAATTTAAAAGTTCTGCTGCGGTGACTTCAAGAGCTTCGGCCAAGGGATTGAGCATTGTTATATCCGGAAGGCTCTGTCCCCTTTCCCATTTGCTGACAGCTTTATCGGAAACAAAAAGTTTTTCCGCAAGTTCTTTTTGGGTCATTCCCTTCTCTTTCCGAAGTTTCGCAATAAATTCTCCGAATTTTTCTTTATCAAGTTCAAAGGTCAAAAAAATCACCTCCCGAGTTAAATTATAACCCGGGAGGTTTTTTGTTTCAATATTTTTACGGTGGAATCGGGGTAAACCATTGGTAGAATCAGTTTTCTTCCGTTCTGATTTTACAGATTTCCATCCAGTAATGTTCTTCTTCTCCGAGAAGAACGCTTGTTATTCCGTTTGGAACATCAAAACCGAAGTTGTTGTAAACAATTTCAATTTCTTCAGTATTTTTTACGGAAGCGGTTTGTTTTGTGATTTCAAGATTCGTTCCGAGCTTTGTCACCATATCAAAGCCTTCAAGATTTTTATCATGTCTTTCTCCGACGAAATCATAACTGGCTTCATGAAGAGTTCTTGCTCCTATTTCAATAGTTTCACCTGCCGGAACTGTTACTTCAAAAGTGACGTACAGAACACGGCTTACGTAACCGGTTTCACTTATTATGTCGTCAAGTCTTCCGCTGAAATAACGTTCCGCGGGATCTTCCGAAAGCTGGCCGTATGAATACATATATTCCGCAACGTAACCAAGGTATTCCTCATCCGATATCATATCACGAACGGTTGGTTCATACTCAAAATAATCACTTTTATAGTTTCCTGAAGAAATGATTTTATATATAACTTCTCCAAGGGTACTTTCATATTTTTCGGTTGTTATACTAAAGGCATCGGTTTCTTCTCTTTCGTCCCAGGAACTTTTTACTTCTCCGGCAATAGTTTTTACACTCATGTTATCAACATCTTCGCCAATTACGATTATATAAACCGGATGGTTTTCAAAGCTTGGATTGAAACTTTTCGGAATATATGAACCAATCTTTACCCAGCCTTCCTCACTGTTCCAGCTCATGGAATTGAAACCATAGAAATATACGTTACTTTTTTCCTCATCATAATCAAAAGTGACTATCATATCCGGATTATCGATTTCATCAAATTCAGTCATTGGAATATTATATTCAATTCCAAAAGAATAAACTTTTACCCGCTGGTTCATTTCAGGATTCTCCTCAAAGGCATCTTTCAGATATTCGCCGTTTTCGAGAAGCATCTTATATTTATCCCAGGATTCAAGACTTGCAAGATTAAGTCTTTCAATCTCGCTGTCTTCGCCAAATGCAGAAGCAAAACCTCCGCTGTAAGGTCCGATTTTAAGTTCCGTTTCAACGGGTTCTCCGCCTACGGTAATCTTTGGAATCCTTGAAATTTCAGTACTGATGTTCCCTGCAAACGGATAAACAGCTGTAAAAGTTATATCCTTATCCATTGTATTTATAACAGAATAATTGTCATTTATTATTGCATCATTATTCCAGCTGTCATAATAAATTGTTTCTCCTTCGCCGTTCTCATAACTTTCTTTATAGGCATAATAAGGAGAAAAATCAAAATTTATATTGCGTTCAAAAACAAGTCCTTCCGTATTTTCCAGCGCAGTCAAAGGAAATGTCGGGCCTGTGTAATACATATACTGAGTTCCAGGTTCGCGGTTTGTTCCTGCTCCGGCACTTGCACCGGGAAAAGCAATTCTTCCGATTATTCCGAGAGCAACGACTCCAACAAAGAAAGCTGCTGCCATTCCGGCAATTTTCAAAACTGTTTTTTTCTTTCTGTTTGTTTTTATGTTTTCAGATTCTGCAATATATTCTTCGTTTATTTCCGTTATGGAATCAAAAAGTTTTTCGCTTTTCATAAGGCAATTCCCTCCTTTTCAAGAAATTCCTTAAGACCTTTTCTCATGCGGAACATTTTTGAAGAAAGCTTTTTCGGCGGAATTTTAAATTTTTCCGCAAGTTCCGAAACTGAATCCCCATACCAATAACGGCGGACAAAATATATTCTTTCTTCCTTGCCGAGTGTTCCGAGCCAACTGTTTATTGCTGCTGTTATCTCACTGTTTTCGCTTTCTGTTTCAACATCAATCGCAGAAGGAATACATTCTTCAAGTTCTGAAAGCATAATTTCAATTCCGCTTCGTTTCTGTGCTTTATTTCTGCGATATCTGCTTATGGAAAGATTTCTTGTGATTTTTCCAAGCCATGCGCCGAGAAAATCAGGTTTTTCCGGTGGAATACTTCTCCAGGCTTTTCCGTAAGTATCATTTACTGTTTCTTCGCTGTCTTCCCTACTGGAAAGGATATTCATCGCTATTGAAAAAAGCATCTTTCCGAATTTGCGTTCAGTTTCCGCAACTGCAAGTTCACTTCTGGCATTATAAAGTTCGATTATTTTTGCGTCCTCCAAAAAAAATCCTCCTTCCCGTTTTGATTTCTGTGAAGGCCTTCAACCATAAAGACGAAAAATTTTTCTAAATATTCTCAGAAATTTAAAAAAAGACGCAGAAATACTGCGTCTTTTTTTAAATTAAATTATCAATGTTTCCAAAAGGACGGTAAAAACTCTTTTTTCCGTAAGTTTCGATTGCGTTCTGAATCTGTTTGTTAATGAACTCAACCTCTTCTTTTAGTTCGTTTGCGCTCATTCGCAAAACTCCGCTACGCAAAGCGGCAACCTGGATAAGGTTATCAGAAGTTGCAACTTTTACGTTATAGTTTTTTCCGATATCCTGAACAAGTTTTTCTATATACATATCTCCGGTTTCGTTTTCTTTTGTATACGCAACATGGATTTCGTGGTAATCGAATTTTTCACCGTAATTTCCTTTTACTTTATAGCCATCGAAAACAAGAACAAGTTCACACTTTGTATATCCGCGATAGTTGCTGAGAATATCCATAAGTATATGACGGGCGGCATCCAGATTTTCTGAAGCAAGTTTTTTAAGACCGTCCCAGGCAAAAATTATATTATAGCCATCAACTATAAGATAATCTTTTTTCTTCTGAGCGGAAATTTTATATTCTTTAGGTTTATCCATAACCGCTTCGGAATACTGTTTCCTGCGAATCGGTCCGAATTCACGTTCCATTATTGCTTCAAGTTCTTTTTCATCAATACTGAAATTACGCCTGAAAACCCGGACATTCGGAATAAGCGGAATTCCGTTTTCAATACTGAAATCAATTCCGCTGGAAACATGCATGTGTTTTTCAACTTCGTTCCATTTAATATTTATTCCTGCACCATGGGAACAGAAAACAGAATCAGGACTGTTCAGAATATCTGCTTCCGGATCGTATCCGAATTCAGCAAGAACTTCCTCCGTGTTATGGCAAGGTGCGTAACCATCTGAAAAACATACCAGTTTTCCCCTTCCGTGGGTATACGAAAGAACATCTTTCAGGTAGGAACGCATTGTTGAAACCGGCGCACGTCCCGAAATTTCGACCATATCCCCTTTTGTTTCAGGTGCACCGAAAGTTCCGTTCATTTCACGAACATCGTTTATAGCACGGCCAATCTGCTCAGAAGGCACCTCCAGACGGAAAGCATAGTACGGTTCGAGGAGAACGCTTTTTGCTTTCATAAGTCCCTGACGCACCGCACGGTAGGTTGCCTGGCGAAAATCTCCTCCCTCGGTGTGTTTAATATGTGCCCTGCCTGCAACAAGAGTTATTTTCATATCGGTTATGGGAGAACCTGTAAGCACGCCAAGGTGCTCTTTTTCCTCAAGATGCGTCAGAATAAGACGCTGCCAGTTGCGGTCAAGGGTATCTTCGCTGCAGCGGGTTTCAAAAGAAATTCCGCTTCCGGGTTCACTCGGTTCAAGAACAAGATGAACTTCCGCATAGTGGCGAAGCGGTTCAAAATGACCCACACCTTCAACCGGTTCTGCAATGGTTTCACGGTAAATTATTTTTCCTTCGTCAAGACCGATCTCTGTTCCAAAGCGGTCTGAGACCATGCTTTTAAGAATCTCTTCCTGAACTTCTCCCATAAGACAGGCGTAAATTCCGCCAAGCTGTTCGTTCCAGACTATATGGAGCTGAGGATCTTCATCTTCAAGCTGTTTTAGTTTCGGAAGGAACTGGGCCGGAGAAATTCCATCCGGAAGTTTTATCCTATAGGTCAGAACAGGCTCCAGAATCGGTTCAAATCCAGCTTCTTCAAAGCCAAGTCCCTGCCCCGGATATGTTTTTGAAAGCCCCAGAACGGCAACAACGCTTCCCTGCAGGGCTTCTTCAACAGGCTCAAACTTTGCTCCGGAATATATTCGAAGAATGTTTGCTTTTTCTTCGAGAGGCTCTTCAGAATCTTTCGGCGTATATGAAACAACGGAACGAACTTTAAAACTTCCGCCTGTTATTTTCATAAATGTCATGCGGTTTCCCTGAACATCACGGGAAATTTTGAAAACTTTTGCACCGAATTCAGTTTTTTTCTCCGGTTCTTTGGTAAATTCTTCAAACCCATCAATAAATTCCGAAACGCCGGAAAGACGAAGCGCAGAACCAAAAAAACAAGGAAAAACCTTACGTTCTTTTATGAGCACGGAAATTTCTTCGGTGCTCAAAGTTCCCTCTTCCATATATTTTTCCATGCTGGTTTCATCGCAAAGTGCAATATTCTCATAAAAATCGTCATTTTTCTCAGAAAAATCAACACAGCCTTCACCAAGGTTATCGCGGAGATTTTTCATAATAACAGATTTATCCGTATCTTCCAGATCCATTTTGTTTATGAAAACAAAGGTCGGAACATCATAACGGGAAAGAAGTTTCCAAAGTGTTTCCGTATGAACCTGAACTCCGTCTCTTGCACTTATAACAAGAATTGCATAGTCCATAACCTGCATAGTACGCTCGGTTTCGGAAGAAAAGTCGACATGTCCGGGGGTATCAAGAAGGGTTATTTCCGTATTTTCGGTTTTGATAACCGCCTGTTTTGAAAAAATGGTTATTCCGCGTTCTCTCTCAAGTTCGTTATTATCGAGAAAAGCATTTTTGTTATCAACTCTTCCGAGTTTTTTAAGTCTTCCTGTGGAATATAAAAGTGCTTCCGAAAGAGTTGTTTTTCCTGCGTCAACATGAGCAAGAATTCCAACAACCAGCTTTTTCAAAATTGCCGACCTCCTTTCCGATAAAATTCTTTATTATTATAGCATTAAATACAAATTATTTAAAGAGATATGTAAAAAATGCCATTTGGTAATATTATATACCATTTTATTGACACAATTTTCCTACTGAGATATAATTTAATTATAAAGGAGGTTTTGCTATGTTAAAAAACACAAAATTTCTTTATTCCATTATTACTTTACTGTTAGCGACTTGTATCCTTCTCGGAATACATATCACAAAAGAACGTTCTCTGATATATGAAAAACGCATGCACTATGTTACAACTTTTTCTGCACAAACGGAAGGAGTTCTCGAATGGATCAGAACTGCTCTTGAATCCGATGATTCGGACGAAATATCCGTTTCTCTTGCTTCTGCTCAAAATTATCTTGAAGCTCTTATTGACACCGCATACGTCGGCACCTATTATTCATTTCATTACAACACTTTTTTGACTGAAAAAACATTTTTTGGCGGAGCCGGAATGTTCTATTACGACCTTACAGTAATCAGCGACAGATTCACCATAATAAGAAATAATTTTTCTGAAAACAAAAAACTTTCTGGAAAAGATATCGAATATCTTAAATACGCAGAAGAAGCTTTTGCTTATCTTTTTGAAAGAATCGAAACAGACGGAGTTATAAATGAACAAGCCATAAAAAACGACATCTATCTTTCAAATACCTGCGGATTTTTCTGCAATATGATGCTCAATAAATAAAACACACCCGCATTTTTTATGCGGGTGTTTTTTATTAAAATTCAGCCATATCCGCAGCTTTTAAATTCCCATGGTTCTCCTTCATTGCGAACAATGATCCAATCCCAATTTACTATGTTCCACTTTTTTCCTTCGGTTTTTACAAGCGATAAGAATTTTGAACGCAAAACAATTGCTTCGTCGGAATCATATTGTTTAGTATTGAATTTCATCTGCTTGTTTGAAAAATCCTCATCATATTCGAGTTTTAAAAGAACTGCACACTCAAAACCTGAAAATTCCTCAAAAACGATATCCATTGCTTCCGTTATGTCTTTTCTTGAAAATGTTTCTGAATAATCGATAATTTTTCTCGCTGTAAAAGTTGTTCCACAGCCGGAAAAACTAAAAAACATAATTATGGTAATTAATAAAACAATAAACTTCTTCATAAGAAAACACACGATTTGTTAACCGTAACCCCATGTTTTAAGTTCCCAGAATCCGCCTTTGTTTCTGACCAGAATCCAGTTCCATTTTGAATATGTTTCGCCCGGTTCAAGGCTTCCATTTTCGCCGAAAACATAGAATTTGGAAAGAAGAACGATTGACTCATCGGCACCGTAATTTTCCGCCCAATCCGCCATTCTTGCTTTCGAATATTCCTCATCATATTCAAGTTCCAGCAAAACACAGCCTTCGAAAAGAGCGAACCGGCTGTAAACCTGGTTCATGGCCTTTTCAATATCCCTTTTGGAATAAATTTCGGAATCATCGATAATTTTCTTTGCCGTAAACGGAATTCCACAACCGGAAAGGCAAAGAACAAGCGCTATGGCAAGGAAAAACGCAAGGAATTTTTTCATAAAAACACTCCCCTTTCGGTTTATGCTTTCATTATAGCGCATGATTCTTTGTTTTCCATAGAGTTAATAAAACCTTAAGAAAGGTTTAAGAATCTGCCCTTTTAATTTCAAAACTTCCGTGGTGGTCTTTTGCTTTTATCGTAACTTTGATTTTTCCTTCTGCGGTAAATTCATAAGTTCCGGTTTCGGCATTATCCAAAAAGATTATCTCTTCGCCGTTTTTATCGGTTACCGTTATATCGATTTCGCCTTCTTTGGTAACGATTATTGCTTCCATTTTCTGCTCTTCATTTCTGAGAGAAAGAGTTCTTACTTCCGTTCCGTTAAGAAGAAGATGGCTTTGTTTGATTCTTGTTCTTGTGCTGCTTTCAACTTTTCCAAGGGCAAGGCCGCTGTTATAATTGCATCCGCAGAAAAACATTGTTAAGCAAACAAACAGAGCAAAAATTTTGAGCATATTATTCTTCATCTGTTCACCTCAGTTCGCTGTTTTGAACCTGCAAAAGAAGTTTCTTATAAAAATCGATTTGATAATCAAGCTTTCCAATCCACATTTTTTTGCTTGTTTCCGTTGCAAAATCAATGGTTTTATAACTTTCGAGCCTTTCAAGCACTTTTTCGCAATGTTCTCTTTTTTCGCCGATATTCATTTCGTCATATTTTACCCATTTAAGATTTTCAAAAATCCTGTAAACATCAAAACGGTCGATATTATCGGCATCTCCGACAGTTTGAGCAAAAATGGTTCTTTTCCCGGGAAAATCCGCCTCATCGTCAACGTGGATAGCAATTCCGTAGCAGATATCTTCGATAACCTCCGGTTCAATTCCGATTTCTTCAAGAAACGGACGGGCGATTTTTGCAGAATATCTTCCGTGGTTTCTTGCTTCTTCCCTTGTTCTGAATTCATTTATGTAAGAAATATCGTGGAGAAGGCAGGCTATAACCATTGCGTCGGAATCCATTCCCTCTTTTTCCGCAATTTCTTTTCCGATATTCGCAACACGAACGGAATGTTCAAAGCGGTAATCTTTCTCCGCTTTTTTGTCGGCAAAATATTCACTTTCATCAAGTTTTCTTTTCAAAAATTCTTCTGCACGCTGAACACAATTTTCTGCTCTCATTTTTTCTCCTTTATTCCGTTAACAACGGTTTTTATCATCTGCAAAATTCCTACTGCAACCATAATCGAAGGAATTATCGCCAAAAATCCCATTGAGGTGAAAGCTTTCCATGGAAAAATGCTTCCGCTCATCATATATATACACAGTTCGCCAACCGCAAATATAAGGAATCCCGCTGTAAAGTCAAATACATTTACATGCAATTTTATTTTTCCGTTTATCCAAAGCCAGCAAATTATCATAAAAAGCGGGATAAAAGTGAACATAAAACCTATCGTCAGGTATGTTACAGAGGCCGTTCCGCCCTTGAGCAAAGCATTTTCAGGATTTTCAGGTTCATAGAGCACCGTTCTTACGCTATCGATTTCCGGAATAACTTCAGAACCATAATCAGTTTCAACAAAATATTCTGCACCGCCGGAATAAAAAACATATCTGAGACGATAGGTGGTTTCGCCGTCATCATCGATATCATAAATGCTGTAATCGCGGAAATATCCGGGCGCTTCGAACCAATCCTTGGTTTTTATTGCAAGACTAATGCTTTCTTTTATTCCGATAAACAAAAGAACAAAACCGGCGAGCATGGCCGAAGCAAAAAGAAGAATTATAACAAGTTTTTTAATGTTAAATTTCAAAACAGCTTCGCCCCCTCTTTATTTTATTATATCACCTTTCTATGGATAAAAAAAGACCGCCGGAAGGCGGTCTTTACTTTTGATTTTAAATTATGCTTTTCCGTTGCAGCCGAGAACGTCAACGATTTTATGGCGAACCATTTCTTTGATATTTTCTCTTGCGGGTTTAAGATACTGTCTGGGGTCGAAATGATCCGGATGCTCGATGAGGTGCTGACGCACGGAACCGGTGCAAACAAGACGAAGGTCGGAGTCGATGTTGATTTTGCAGACTGCCATTTTTGCTGCTTCGCGAAGAAGTTCTTCCGGAATACCGATTGCATCGGGCATCTGGCCACCGAATTCGTTAACGATTTTTACCCATTCCTGCGGAACGGAAGAAGAACCATGGAGAACAATCGGGAAACCGGGAAGTCTTTCTTCGACTTCTTTGAGGATATCGAAGCGAAGTTCCGGTTTGTGGCCGGGTTTGAATTTATATGCACCATGGGAAGTTCCGATTGCGATTGCAAGGGAATCAACGCCGGTTCTTTCAACAAATTCCTGAACCTGTTCGGGTCTGGTGTAAGAAGAATCTTCTGCAGAAACGTTTACATCATCTTCAATTCCTGCAAGGGTTCCAAGTTCACCCTCAACGCAAACTCCGTGTGCATGAGCATATTCAACAACCTGTCTGGTAAGAGCAATATTATCCTCAAAATCATACTTGGAACCGTCGATCATAACGGAAGTAAAACCGCTGTCGATGCAGCTTTTGCAAACTTCAAAATCTGCGCCGTGGTCAAGATGAAGAGCTATCGGAAGGCCGGTGTCATAAACAGCAGCTTCAACAAGTTTGGTAAGATAAATGGGTTTTGCATAATTTCTTGCGCCGGCAGAAACCTGGAGAATAAGCGGTGCTTTTTCTTCAGCAGCTGCTTCGGTGATACCCTGGATAATTTCCATGTTATTTACGTTGAAAGCGCCGATTGCATAGCCGCCTTCATAAGCTTTTGCGAACATTTCTTTTGTTCCTACGAGAGGCATAAAAAGTCATTCCTTTCAAAGCAAATTTTTACATATTTATTCTATACTAAAATCAAAATGTTTTCAATAGCAACAGGAATTTATTTGGTTTTTATCCCAACAAATTTTTCCGGAAAGTTTCTTGCATAGTGGAAAAGAAATTGCTGAGCAATTCCGGCATAATCAGTAACGCAGGAAGGCATTTCTCCTCCAAGAGCAGCAATTACCCTTTTCATCCACACATCCGCCGGACAGCGCTCCACCCTTCCGAGTCCATAAAGCAAAACACAATCCGCAACTTTCGGACCAACTCCATGTACTTTTAAAAGTCGTTCACGCGCTTCGGCAAGAGGCGCTTCCATAAGTTCTTCCAGAACAAGTTTTCCTTCAAAAACTTCTTTTGCAGCAGCGGAAATATAATCTGCACGGTACCCACATCCGAGTTTTGCAAAACTTTCTGTTGGTTCTTTTGCAAGTCTTTCCGGTGTGGGAAAAGCAAAAACTCCCGGTTCTATCTCTTCTCCGAAAGCTATGCAGAGACGTTCCACGATACCTTTTATTCTTGCAATATTGTTATTCTGGCTGATGATAAAAGTAATAAAAGCCTCCCAGGGCTCCTGGCGAAGAACTCTTATTCCCGGAGCAAATTCGCAGGCAGCACGAAGCATTTCGTTTGCACTAAAATCTGCTTTAAGAACATCGTAATTCCTTCCGAAATCAAAATAATCCAGCCAAACTTCTTTAAATTGCTTTTCATCAGCACCGACGAAAGTGATTCCATCCTCTTCCGATTTTATATTACCATAAATTCCTTTAACGACACCGCGCCAGTTTCCGTTTTCATCGGCTTTCCAACGAAAACACTGGCCGCAATCCAAAGTTTCCGGAAGTGAAAGATCACTTATATCAGTAACATGGATGTCTTCGGAATTTTTTTCAAATTTCATAAAAAAATCACCTTCTCAGAGTGCTTTTTGTGCAGTTTTTTCGAGCATTTTCACGGTAATTTATGCTCATTTTCTGAGCATAAATGCTCAAGAAAAGTTTACGTAAAGTCTAATAAACTGTTTGTATGATTGTGAATAAACTGTTTCCACAATGTTAAAATACCGTTTTTTCCCTTTAAATGGGGCATTTTCCTTATGTGTTTTCAACCTTTTCCACCGAGTTTTCCACAATGATGCGAAAAATAATATCCGTTCTGTATAATTTCTGTTTATATAAAAATATATAATTTCTGCGAATAAAATTGCCTTATTTTTTAACACTATATATGGATAATTTTATACGGAGGTGCATTGTCAATGCTTCGCGGAGTTAACAAAAAAATCATTGAAATAAATAATGTGGAAGGCGGATATTTTGAAAAAATTCTCTTTTTTGTAAATGAAGATAAAAGGTCAGAACCGGATTCCGTGCTCAGCAATCAGGCTGAAAAATATGTTTCCGATTCCTGCACGTTAAAATATAAAAAGAGTTTTTTCTGCGGTGAAACCGCCAAAATCGTTCTTAAAATGGCAATTTCCGGCGGCATTGGTTTTGCCGTCGGAACATTGCTTCTCTGATATTTATTTTGTAAGACGTTTTATAATAAGTTCGTGCTGAGGATATTCGCGAAGAAGTTCCTCTCTTTCGAGAAGTTCAAAATCGCCGAATTCAAAACCGGGAGAAACCATGCATCCGGCAAGAGAATAACCTGTTCCATCCATAATTGCGCCAAAAATGGTACCTTTTGGAATAAGCACCTGAGGTTTTTCTCCTCTTTCGATATCAACACCGAGTTTTACTCTTTCAAGCTCACCGTTTTTGTTTATAATATGTATCACCATCGGAACACCGGAATGATAATACCAGATTTCATCGGATTTTAAGCGATGGAAACGGGAGACATCACGATCCTTAAGAAGGAAATAGATACTTGTCCAAAGTTTTCTGTTTCCATCAAAAGCACTGTCAACAGCTTTTGCATCAATTATATCTCCGGATTTAAGGCATTCATTATAATAACCGCCTTCCGGATGTTCTTTCATATTAAGCTTTTCAACAAAATATTTTCCTGTGAACAAAGAAAAAGCCTCCTAAAAAATGATACATATATTGTACCATTTTCAAGGAGGCTTTTAAAGTATTTAATCCGAAAATTTTATTTCAATTTCACGTTTTTTACGCATGTAATAAATGGTTATCAAAAGCGCACTTATTATCCAGCCGAGCGGATATCCCAAAGCAACCGCCGTAAAGGAATCGGTATATTGGGTTACAAAGAAAAGATAAATCTGGCGGAAAACAACAAAGGAGAAAAGTCTGATTGCCGTAGGGAATCTTGTATCACCGGAACCGCAAAGAGCACCGGAAAGAACAGAGTTCACCGCAACAATAGAATAGAACGGAGTCATAAATCTGAGAAGGAATGCTCCGTATTCCACAACTTCCGCTTCCTTGTTGAACAGCATAATAAGATGCGGAGCAAAAATCAGAATTGGAACAGTTATTGCTGCTGTTGCGGCAAATGCGAGAATAGCAGCGTTTTTTGTTCCCTTTTCTGCACGTTTTACGTCCTTTATACCAAGATTCTGTCCGACAAACGTTGTTATACTCATTGAAATACTATCCAAAGGAATAATGGCAAAATGATCGATTTTAACATATGCGGACCAGGCAGCCATTACCGAAGAACCGAAAGAATTTATATAGGATTGGACGAAAACATTTGAGAAAGAAGTTATACTCTGTTGAAGTGCTGTCGGAAGACCTATATGGAAAATTTCCTTTATAACATATTTATGAATTTTTATTTTGTTCCAGCAAAGTTTATAAATTCCCTGCTCTTTTGTTAGGGTCCTTAAAACAAGAACTGCAGAAATTATCTGTGAAAGAACCGTTGCATAAGCTGCACCGGCAACACCGAGTTTAAAAACAATTACAAAAACAAGGTCAAAAAAGATGTTTATAAAAGTCGGAGGCCAA
>JAZUAX010000052.1:0-25864 GCA_045638185.1 Oscillospiraceae bacterium
CTTGAATATATCGCGAATTTTCCGCGGTTCAAAAAAGAACCTTCTCTTGAGGAGATGAAAAAGCTTCTTGAAAGGCTTGGAAACCCACAAGAAAAACTCCGCAGCATAAACGTTGCGGGAACAAACGGAAAAGGTTCCACCGTTGCAATGCTCGCTTCCGTTTTGAGCACTGCAGGCTATAAAACCGGAAGATATATCTCTCCCTATGTGCTCGAGTTCCGTGAAAGAATGATGATAAACGGAAAAATGATCGGCAAAAAGCGCCTTGCAAAAATTGTTGAAACGATCAAGGAAAAAGCAGATGAGCTTATCTCTGAAGGAACGGTGCTCAATGCTTTTGAAATCACCACCGCCTGCGCAATGCTTTGGTTTGCGGAAGAAAACTGTGATTTCGTAGTGCTCGAAGCAGGAATGGGCGGAAGATTTGATGCAACAAACACCATTCCGGAACCGGTTTTGCAAATTATAACTGCCGTTGGACTTGACCACACGGAAATTCTTGGCGATACGCTTGCAAAAATCACTGAGGAAAAATGCGGAATTCTCAGACCGGGCTGCACTCTTCTGACTTCTCCCGGGCAGGATCAGGAAGTCCTTACGACAATGCTCAACATATGCGCCGACCTTGACGCAACATTTGTTACCGGAGCCGCTGGAAAAGCAAAACTTGTTTCAGAAGATATTTCCGGAATGGATGTTCTTGTGGGAAAAACCGAACTTTCCCTTTCACTTGGCGGAAAGCACCAGATAAACAATCTGCTTACGGTTTATTCTGCGGTAAGTATTCTTTGCGAAAAGCATTTCAATATAAAAGATGAGCATCTTGTTGAAGGAATTGCAGCAACAAAGTTTCCGGCAAGGTTTGAACTTTGTTCAAATGAACCTGTTGTAATTCTTGACGGTGCTCATAACCCCCAGGCTGCAAAGGCTCTTGCAGTAAATGTGGAGGAGTTTTTGCCTGAAAAACGCATCCTTCTTTGTGGAATGATGGCAGATAAGGATTGTGAAACCGTTATGGCAGAGCTTGTACCGCATTTTGGACAGGTGATAACAGTTCCTGTAGCAAATCCAAGAATGGTTGAGCCGGAAAAACTTGCGGAAATGGCAGCGAAATATTGCGAAAATGTTTCAGCAAAGGAAAATGCTAAAGAAGCACTTGCCGAAACGCTTGAAAATCTTAAAGACGATGAAGCTCTGGTAGTTGCGGGTTCGCTTTATCTTGCTTCGGAACTCCGACCGATGCTCATGAAGTTCAAAGGCAATCCGAATAATAAGTAAGGCGAACAGATGGCAGATATTATCAAAATAAATGACCGGATTTCCTATATCAAGGCAACGGAAAACCCGCTTTCGGCCGATGTGGGAATAATCGAAGGCGACAAATTCATCTGGTTTTTTGATATTGGTGCGGATGAATCCGTTCCGGTTTTGCTGAACACCTTTATAAAGCCGAAAAGAGCTGTTATATCCCATTTCCATCCGGATCATATGGGGAATTTTGAGCATATAGAACTTGAAAACATCTACCTCGGCGCGAACACTTTTAAATACACTAAATCAGGTACCGTTGTTGATAAAGATATTTTTATTGATGATGGAATTGGAATTCATATTTTTCCTCTTCCGTCAAGCCACACAAAAGGTTCTCTTGGAATGGAAATCGGAGATTACGCCTTTTTAGGCGATGCAACCTATTCAACCATGAAACAGGGAAAGGTTTGCTACAATGTTTCGGTGCTCAAAGAAGAAATAGTGGTGCTCAAAAATCTTTCGGCAAGTTTTTTTCTCATCAGTCACGATAAAAAATTTGTCCGTACAAAAGAAGAAGTTATCGGAAAGCTTGAGGAAATTTATAAAAAACGCGACCCCAAAGAAAGTTATATATGGATATAAAAGAGCCCTCCGTAATCGGAGGGCTTTTTTATTCTTCAAAAATCGGAAGTTCAAACCAGAATTCGCTGCCTTTTCCAAGTTCACTTTGAACGCCGCAGGTTCCGCCGCACATTTTTATTCCTGTGCTGACTATTGCAAGACCAAGTCCGGCGCCGCCGCCCATTCCTTTCTGATAACGCTCCCATATGTCTTCGAGCATTTCGGGAGGAATTCCTCGGCCGTTATCAATTACAGAAATTCTGACGTTGTTTCCGTTAATGGTTTGGCGAACAACTATCTGAGTATCTTCACCGCCATGCGTAACAGAGTTGTTTATAAAATTATATATTGCTTCGGAAACAAGAACTTCATCAGCATTTACGTAAATATCGCTTTCGCTTTCAAAACGGATATCGATTTTTCCTGCAGAAAGTTTTTCAAACTGTGTAACGATGTCTGAAGCTTCGTCGGTTATACAGAAAATGACCGGAATATAGTTGAAAGCTCCGCTTTGGAGTTTTGAAAGATCGAGGGCATCGTTAACGAGTTTTGTAAGGCGTTTTGTTTCGTCGATTATTATCTGGATATTTTCAGCGTTGTTTTCGCCGGGAATATCGCGCATCATTTCTCCATAACCACCTATCATGGTAAGAGGAGTTCGAAGATCGTGGCTTACATTTGCCAGAAGTTCCTTGCGAAGTTTATCCGTTTTGCGGAGCTTTTGGGTAGTGTTGTTCAGAGTTTCGGAAAGCATTGATATTTCGCGGCATCCTCCGCCTTCAAAAACAACATTGTAATCTCCTGTTGCAAGCTGGTTTGCAGAATCTGAAAGGTTTTTGATGGGGCTTGAAAGACCTTTCGAAGCAATGAAAGAAAAAACTATTCCTGCGCCAAAAGCAAAGATACTTGCAACGGAAAGGATTATTGTAAGCACTTCACCCATTGAAGCAATGGGCTCCATTCGGGAAAGAATTACCAAAAGAGATTTTTCACCGGAAGCGGCTTTGACCTCCGTTGCCATAATCATACTGCTGAAATCGTTCTTTTTCGGAACATTTCCCACAAAATGGGTGGGATCATATTCAAGGAAAACTCCGCTGTCGGTAAAAACACCGGTGGATTCAACTTCAGTAATATATGTTCCTCCGTTTTTGGAAGCAAGATTCCAGTATTCAAACATTCCTTTGGATGCTTTGTCAAAACGGACACTTGTTGAACGTTCGGTCGCGCTTTTTATCATTCCGTTTTCACTGAGGATATAGACGGAAATTTCGTTTTCCTGGCTTATGGAAATAAGAAGGCTGTCCAGTTCCCGGTTATCAATGTTTTCGGAAATGATTTTTGAATATTCCTTCATGGTTTCTTTTGTGTAAAGAGCATATATGCTGTCCAAAAGAACCGTTTGCATAAGCCAAAGGATGACAAGCATTGAAACCGCAAAGCCTATGAAATAAGTGCAGAGTTTCCGGCGGATTGAAACTTTATCACTCGTCAAAGCGATAGCCAACTCCTCTCAGGGTGGAAATGCAGCGGCTATAGGGGCCGAGAATTTTGCGGAGCTGCTTTATATGAGTATCGATTGTGCGGTCGTCGCCGAGGAAATCATAACCCCAGACTTCGTTGATAAGTTTTTCGCGGGAAAGGGCAATTCCGCGGTTTTTTACAAGGAAGAAGAAAAGATCATATTCTCTTGGGGACATGTCAACATGTTTTTCATCAACGATAACAAGGCGTCCGGTAAAATCGACAACAAGTCCTTCGTGCCGGAAAACTTCCTTTGCTTCAGGAGCAGCGATTCCTCCGCGCTTTAAAATTGCGCCGATTCGCATCATAAGTTCCTTGGGAGAAAAAGGTTTTACAACATAGTCATCAACGCCGGATTCAAAACCGTGGACTTTGTCATATTCTTCGCCTCTTGCAGAAAGCATTATTATCGGAACGTTGGAAAATTTTCGGATTTCGCGGCAAGCGGAAAAACCATCAAGTTCCGGCATCATAACATCCATGATGATGATATCGAATTCATGGTTTTTGCAAAGTTCAAGGGCTTTAAGGCCGTTTGAGGCTTCGGCAACTTCATAACCTTCAAATTTTGCATATTTTTTGATAAGGTCACGTACGCGAAGTTCGTCATCGACAATAAGAATTTTGCTCATTCTTCACAGCTTCCTTTCATTTATTCTGACCGCATTTTATCATCACATAGTGTGCAGACTGTGATGAGAATATAAAAAATATTATTTTTTAATTATTTTATCAAGAAGACCTTTGATTTCTTTTCTTCGTTTTTCTGTTTCTTCAGGGTCAAAGAAAAAACAACCTTTTTCAAAGGTAAAGCAATCTCCGCTTTTTGAATTTTCCGGAAGACGGCTTGCGGAAACATAGAGCTTTGCGTTGTCGGAATTCATAACCGCAGCAATGCCTTCTTCAATTCTGTCAAGTATATAAATTTCCTTTTCCATTTTTAACCTTTCACTGAAACGGCGATGTTTTTTCCATCGGAACCGAATATTATGCTTCCGTCATAATCTGTGCGGTAATATTTTATTCCGAAATCCCGGAAAGCCGAGATAACTTCTTTATGCGGGTGGCCGTAATCGTTTCCGTAACCGCAGGAAATTGCGGCATATTCAGGAGAAACGGCTTTAAGAAAAGCGACGCTGTTTGAGGTGGAACTTCCGTGGTGACCTGCATTAAGGACGGTGCTGGAAATATTGCTTCCGGAAGAAATAAGCAGAAGTTCTATTTCTTCTTCGGCATCTCCGGTAAACAGGAAACTTGTTTCACCGTAGGTGAGTTTTGAAACTATCGAATAGTTGTTCAGGTTATCTCCGGAATATCCGAGAGGAGTTAAAATTTCAAGAACAGCACCTTTTCCGAGTTCAAACGACATTCCTTTTTCGGGATAAAAAACGGAACAGTTCTTTCTGGAAAGAGAACGCAGGAGTTCTTTGAAAACAGAAGTGGTGGGAAGAAAATCTTCCGGAATTTCCGGCATAAGAACTTCTTTTACCGGAAAGCGTTCAATTATATGGGAGGCAGAACCTATATGATCCGAATGAGGGTGAGTCAATATAAACAGATCAATTCCGAAAACTCCGTTTTTTCGAAGATAATTTTCAATTTTCTTTTCATAGCCGATATCTCCGGAATCTATAAGGATATTTTTCTCCGGAGTTTTTATAAGAATACATTCCGATTGATCAACATCGATAAAATGAACTTCGAGGTCGGAAGATTCGCTGATTCCGTTCTGTGCGGCGGAAATAAGTTTGAGATACAGTTCATCATTTATTATTCCGTACTCATAAAGGGTCGCACCAATAAAAACCAGAAGAACCGCAATAAGCGCGGCCAAAAGACCGCCGGGGTTGTTGTTAATTCTCATAAATATTCACCAGTTCAAGACCTTTTTCGACGGCATAGTTCCAGCAATGGGCTGTTCCGCCGGAAAGACCGTTATAGTAACCTATAATTCGAGTGGAATTATCCACCATATATCTGTTTCTGAGGTGTTCACATCCGTGAATGTAGTTTTCCGAAAGGGAAACAACAGAATCCGCTTTTTTAAGAACAGATTCCATTCTTCTGCTGATTCGTGCGGAATGGGATTTTGGAGCACCGGACCAGGGAAGGGCGGCAACAAGAGCTATTCCTTCCAGCTCGTTTTTCAGTTCAAGAACAATCTCCGCCGCAAAAAGATCAAAACCTTCCGCCATTCCGCTCATAAAAAATCGGAAACCTTCGGAATAAGCATCAATAACAGCGGAGCGTATGTTTGTTTTGAGGGCGGAAATTTCGAAAGAAAATTCGTTTCCTTCCATGGGGAGTCTCGGAGATCTGGGTCCGGTAAAGCAACATGTGGTTTCCGGATTCATACCGAAGTTCCTTTCTCCATTACCCAGAAAAATGCGGTGAGAACGGCATAAGTTATCGGCTGATGCACGATGTATATTGCAAGGGTGTTTGAACCGATTTTGCAAAGGAAATCACTGTGTTTGTTCATCATAAAATCGGGAATTTTGCGTTCCTTAAACCATTTTCCGATAAAACAACCGAAAAGGAAAAGGAAGAACCAGGGAAGAAGCGGAAAATAATCTGCGGAGCGGAAACCGGGTCCGGGAAGACCGATTATTCCGAGATATTTCGAAAAATAAAATTCGGAAGGAACGATTATGTTTCCGAACATAATGCTCCTGGAAGGAAGCCCATAAAGGAAAAGATAGAAAGCAAGCGAAATAACCGCTCCGAGAAGAGCGGGTGCTTTTTTTACGGATTTTCTGAAAAGATGATAGATTATCATCGAAGCACCGAGAAAATGGAGAACGCCGAACCAGATTACCTGAGAAGGCATAAAGAAATATGTTCCGAGAGTCATAAGCATTCCGCAGCCTAAGACCACAAGACCGTGTTTAAGAGCGTTTTTTGTAAGCCTCGAGGATATTCCGGCAATGACGATAAAAGTGCAGCAAACTGCCATCTGCAGAGTGTCCCAGCCGGGAGAATAAAACTCAAAATCGACACCGAAGATTGCATAAAGATCATAAGCGGCGTGGTAAACGATCATTCCAATAAGAGCCAGAGCGCGGATTTCATCAAGGAAAAAAATCCTTCCGCCTTTTCCTGCCATAAAAAGCACCTCCTTTGATGGTATTATTATATAGCAACCTTTTAAAATGTGCAACGCCTTAAACACACCGGCAAAGGCTGTTTCCTATTAAAAAATTGTAAATATTTTTCAAGAGGCTTGTGTAAATCTTTGTTTTTTGGTATTATTACTATGTGAAAATATTGAAACCGATAAAAACGACCAAAAATCGTTTCATATATGAAAGGATAAAATCATGGCAGAAAAAAACGGAGGCTGGAACCAGCCGGAAATTAAAGTTCCGGAAACGGAGCTTGAGGATAGCTTCGCAGAGTTTTTCAGCGAAGAAGAGGAAATTGAAATTTCCGAAAGCAGCAGAAAACGCCGCAGAAAAGGTCCTGATATTCTTGCTGTTTCAGAAGAAAGCGACCCGGGATTTGTTATAACCGAAGTTGTTGCACTTGATACAGGTGATGAAATCGTTAATATCAAAGAGGATTCCAAAGAGGAAGAAACTTCTGAGCACGAAGAAGAAAAAAACTCTGAAATTTCCGAAGAGGCTGATGCTCAAGCGGAAAATGAACCTTCCGAAGAGGAAGAAACCGAGGCTGCTGAGGAAGAAACGTCTGAAGAAAAGATATCTGAAACCAAAAGAAAAACACTTTTTCCGAATGCAAAAAGATTTATCGATAAAAGAAGAAGGCATAAATATGCTGCAACCGTCGGCACTGTGCTCATCGCTCTTGCTGTGCTCGGAACCATAAGCCTTTGCTCGATTCTTATAAACCTCGGAGCAAGGGTTCTTGATAACACCAGACAGAAGGAAAGCTTTGAGTGGAAGGTATATCCGCTTCTTATGCTTGACCCTGCGGTTTTTGAAGACCCCAACCAGCTTGATAAGGAAGTTATTCTCAAAAGTGCCCTCTGGGCAACCCTTCTTGAAAACCGCACAAAATATGAATATGACGAAAACGGAATGCTTCTTGTTCCGGCTTCCGACCTTGAAGTTGCGGCAAAAAGCCTTTATGGAAGCAAAGTTTCGCTTGAACACAAAACTTTTTCCGAAGGTTACGATTTCTTCTATCTTTATGACGAGGAAACAAACAGATATTCTGTTCCGATCATGGGCCAGACCGCTTCCTATGTTCCAAAGGTAATTGAAATCAAAAAAGATGGAGATATTTACACGCTTATCGTAGGTTACGTTGCTCCCACAACTCTCTGGAACGTAAGTGAGGACGGTTCTTCCGAATCCGTTCCGGATAAATATCTTTATTATGATCTTCAGAAAATCGACAGAGGAAGCTTTATCATAAAATCGGTTAGAAGAATTCCTGAAGATGAGCTTCCCGAAGACCTTGAGGTTTCCGATATGCAGTCCCTTAACCAGACCCAGTATTTCGATTATGACGAAATCCAGCAGGAATATATGGAACAGCAGATGGAAGAAAACAAGGCAGAAGGCGAAAATAACGAAAACGCTTCTGAGGCAAAACCTTCCGAAGAAAATTCTTCCGGTTCCGAAAGCAGCGAAGCTTCTTCTTCCGAGGCAGAATAATCAAAAAAACAAAAATCCCGCGGTTTTCCGCGGGATTTTTTGTTTGTTGGGAAAGCTTTGTTTTTGTAAAATCCAATTGAAAAAAAGCAGATATAGTGCTATAATAATTTAAATATTTTATTTTATAATGGAACAGTGTTTTGATGCGGAGGTTATGGGAATGAAAAAATGGAAACTTATGCCGGGAAATCCCGGAAGAGCAAAACATATAGAGGAAGAACTGGGTGTTCCCGCTCTTGTAAGCGAGGTTCTTGTTGCAAGAGGAATTGATACCCCCGCAAAAGCCACCGAATTTATTGCAAAGGAAATCCCTTTTACCGACCCGATGGCTTACCGTGACATGGATAAAGCAGTGCAGAGAATCAACGAAGCTCTTGATGAGGGCGAAAGAATCTGCGTTTACGGTGACTATGACTGTGACGGTATGACAGCAACGGTTCTTCTTTATGATTATCTTGCTTCCATCGGCTGTGACGTCTGGTACTATATTCCCGACAGAGAAACCGAAGGTTACGGACTTAATAAAGGTGCAATCGACTATATTGCTTCCAAAGAAACCGACCTTATCGTAACGGTCGATAACGGAATTTCCGCAATCAATGAAATAGATTATGCTTCTTTCCTCGGAATAGACGTTGTTGTAACAGACCACCACAAACCGAGAGAAATCCTTCCGGATGCTGTTGCGGTTGTTGACCCGCACAGAGAAGATGAGGACGAAAACAGCATATATAAAGAACTTGCGGGTGTCGGAGTTGCATTCAAACTCGTCTGCGCCCTTGAAAACGATAACGGATGGGGAATCATCGAACAATATGCGGATCTTATCTGCATAGGAACTATCGCAGATATAGTACCCCTTACCGGAGAAAACAGAGTCCTTGTACGTCAGGGACTTGCTCTTATAAGCGAAACCACCAATATGGGACTTCGCGCACTTCTTGAAGAAACAGGACTTTCCGAAAAACAGCTTACTGCAGATATGATCGCTTTCGGAATTGCACCTAAGCTCAACTCCGCAGCAAGACTCGGTTCTGCATATCAGGTAACAGAACTTCTTACCACAGAGGACGAGGAACTTGCCGCACAGCTTGCAGCAGACCTTTGTGAACAGAACCGTCAGCGTCAGCAGCTTGAAGCGGAAATTGCAAAGGATATTGACGCAATGTTCCTTGAAAAAGCCGATATCCTCAACGACAGAGTTGTTGTTCTGGATGGAGAAGGCTGGCACCACGGAGTTATCGGAATCGTTTGTTCAAAGGTTGTTGAGCGTACCGGAAAACCCTGCGTTCTTATTTCAAAGGACGGTCCGGAAGCAAGGGGTTCCGCAAGAAGCGTTGAAGGCTTTTCAATGATAGACGCTGTAAGCTATGCTTCTGAACATCTTACCAGATATGGCGGACATCCTTTTGCAGCGGGAATGAGCCTTGATTCCGACAAGGTTGAGGATTTCCGCAAAGCGGTAAACGAATTTGCCGCAAAGAACTTCCTTCAGATGCCGGTTTATACCCAGAAGATCGATAAAGTTATGGATCCGGCAGAACTTACTGTAAACAATATTTCTTCCCTTAAGCTTCTTGAACCTTTCGGTGCCTCCAACGAAGTTCCGGTTTTTGCGTTCAGAAAAGTTCTTGTGGACGGAATTTATCCTATCGGAAACGGAAAGCATCTTCGTCTCCGTTTCAAAAAAGCGGGAATGGTTTTTTATGCGGTCTATTTCGGAATGACCGCAGGAGAATTCCCTTACGTTCAGGGAGAAATAGTCGACGTTGCAGCAACCTGTGAAGTAAGCGAATTCGGCGGAGAAGAAAGGGTTTCTGTAAAAATCCGCGACATCAGACCTTCCTCCCTCAGCCAGGAGAAACTTTTCTGCGGAAACCTTATCTATGACGGTTACAAACGCGGTGAACCGGTTCCGGAAGAGGATATTCCGGAACGCAACGATTTTGCCGTTGTTTACAGATTTATCAGAAACAACCAGAACTTTAAAGGCGAACTTGATGTTCTTTTCGGAAGAATTACCGGACAGAACAAAGAATATCCTATGGATTCCTGCAAAATGCGTCTTTGCCTCGATATAATGGAAGAAATGGGACTTATTACAAGAAAATTTGACGGAAAAGCTGAGGAAATCATTCTTAATCCTCAGTCTCAGAAAATAAACATGGAAGATTCCAAACTTCTTGAAAAACTCAGAAGAGGAAATATCTGAAAGTTTTTCGGATAGATAGGCGGTGAAAAGATAATGCCCGAATATTTTGCGGAACTTAAAAATGCGATAGATGTCAACAAAGGATATGATATCGAAAAAATAGAGCGGGCCTACGCCCTTGCAAGAAGTGCGCATGCGGAACAAAAGCGCGCTACCGGCGAGCCCTATATAATCCATCCGGTTGCAGCGGCTCTTACGGTTGTTCAGCTCGGTATGGATACCGATACGGTCTGCGCAGCACTTCTTCATGACGTGGTTGAGGATACTCCGATAACTCTTGATGAAATAAAAAAGGAATTCGGTCCGGATGTTGCCACCATGGTAGACGGCGTTACAAAACTGAGCAAGATCAAATTTGTTTCAAAAGAGGAAGCTCAGGCTGAAAACGTCCGCAAAATGATGATAGCCATGGCAAAGGACGTTCGCGTAATTATCGTAAAACTTGCGGACCGCCTTCATAATATGCGTACTATCGACGCAAAACCCATGGAAAAACAGCGCAAAACCGCTCATGAAACCATGGAGATTTATGCTCCTCTTGCTCACAGACTGGGTATCCGTCCGATCATGGAAGAACTTGAGGACAGATGTATCCGAATCCTTGACCCTATAGGCTATAAAGACGTTGAGGAGAGAATGGAGCTTGCTAAAGCGGAACAGCAGGAATTTCTCAGCCATCTCCAGACAAAGATCCGCGAACGTCTTGACGGAGAAGAGTTTAAAGCAACTCTTACCGGAAGAATTAAAAGCGTTTACGGAATTTACCGTAAAATCTATACTCTCGGAAAATCCTTTGAGGAAATTTACGACGTTTATGCGGTTCGCGTAATCTGCGACACTGTTTATGATTGCTATTATGTTCTCGGACTTATGCACGATCTTTTCAAACCGATTCCCGATCGTTTCAAGGATTATATATCCACACCGAAGCAGAACATGTATCAGTCCCTGCACACCACCTGTATAGACGAAAAAGGTATTCCTTTTGAAATCCAGATAAGAACCTGGGATATGCATCATACCGCAGAATACGGTATTGCAGCGCACTGGAAATATAAAGCAGGTATCCAGGGAAAATATAAACTTGAAGAACGTCTTGCATGGGTTCGCCAGATGCTTGAACAGCAGCAGGAACTTGACGACGTTGAAGACATCGTAAGTTCCATCAAAACAGATATCGCGGTTGATGAGGTCTTTGTTTTTACACCCCGCGGCGACGTTATAAACCTTCCTGTGGGTTCCACCATTGTTGACTTTGCCTATGCTATCCACACCGCAGTAGGCAACCGAATGACCGGCGCAAAGATCAACGGAAGAATCGTACCTCTTGATACTGAAGTGAAGACCGGCATGATCGTTGAGATCATGACCACAAATGCGGCAGGACACGGACCCAGCAGAGATTGGGTCAACATTGCAAGAACCAGCGGCGCAAGAGCAAAAATCAGAAGCTGGTTCAAAAAGGAACGCCGCGAAGAAAACATTGCCGAAGGCAGAATTATCCTTGAAAAGGATTTCCGTAAAAACGGAATTATCCTTAATGAGCACGACCATACCGAATTCCTCAGCGAAATCGCAAGGCGCCAGCATTGCAACAGCATTGAGGATCTTTATGCCGCAATCGGTTACGGCGGCATAAGCATGTCCAAAATTCTTCCCTGAGTCAAGGAAGAATACAGCAAAAAATATAAAGCTCCGGAAGAGATCGTTCCGGAAATTGTTAAACCGAAACGCAAACCCAAGGCAAGCAGCGGCGTTGTTGTTGAAGGACTTGAAGGCTGCCTTGTTAAATTCGGCCATTGCTGCAACCCCCTTCCGGGTGATGATATCATCGGATTTATCACAAGAGGCAGCGGCGTTACCATCCATACCTGCAACTGCAAAACCGCAGTAAACGGTATTGTCGATAAGGAGCAGAAGGAAAGATGGGTTTCCGCAAGCTGGAGCGACAATATCAAAGATACTTATAAGACAAACGTTCTTGTTCACGGAATGGACAGAAGCGGATTTGTAGCAGACGTTTCCGTAACTGTTGCGAACCTTCATGTTCCGATGCACACCCTTCTTGCAAGAGAACTTCCCGACCACCAGGCGGAAGTTCGCCTTACTATCGAGACCCAGGGCGTTGAACAGCTCCGCGGAACCATTGAAGCTCTTAAGCGTATCCGCGGCGTCGACAGCGTTGTCCGAATGTAACGAAAGGAAAAATCTGAAATATGAAAGCTGTTTTGCAGAGAGTTCTTTCCGCTTCTGTTGAATGCGAAGGAAAAACCGTTTCTGAAATAGAAAAAGGTTTTATGGTACTTCTCGGAGTTACAAAAACCGATACTGCGGAAGAAGCGGATACCCTTGCTTCAAAAATTGCGGGACTCAGAATTTTTGAGGACGAAAACGGAAAGATGAATCTTTCTCTTGATGAAGTCGGCGGAAAGGTTATCGTTGTTTCAAATTTTACCCTTTGCGCGGATTGCAAGCACGGAAGAAGACCTTCGTTCATCAATGCTCAGAGACCTGTTCAGGCAAACGAGCTTTATGAATATTTTATCAAAAGACTTAAATTTTACGGTGTTCCGGAAGTAGGAACCGGTGTTTTCGGAGGAGATATGCAGGTGCATATCCAGAATGACGGCCCGGTTACATTGATTCTTGATACCGATGAATGGAAATAAATTTTTTGGGAGGAAACACAATGGAGATTCATGAACTTGTAGTAGGACCCCTTAAAACAAATTGTTATATCGTAACTTCCGATATGAACCACGCGGTCATTATCGACCCGGGTTTTGATGCGGAAAAAATCGCAGCAAAAATAAAGGAACTTGGCGCAAAGCCTAAATTTATCCTTCTTACCCATGGCCATTTTGACCATATCGGCGCGGTAAACGCTCTTAAAAAGACTTTCCCGGAGATGAAATCCGTAATTCTTGCGGAGGACGAAGATATCTGCCTTGATCCGAGCCTTATCAATGCTGAAATCGGTGTTGTAACAAAACCGGATATGCTTTTTGCGGATGGCGATATTGTTAAACTTGATGACCTTGATTTCAAATTCATTGCAACTCCCGGACACACCAAAGGCTGCGCATGCATTCTCTGCGGAAGAAAACTCTTTACCGGAGATACTCTTTTTGCAAGAGGTTACGGCAGAACCGACCTTTACGGCGGTTCACTTCGTGATATGAAACTTTCTCTTAAAAAGATCGGTTCTCTCGAGGGTGATTACGAAATTTATCCTGCTCACGGAAACGGAAGCACCCTTGATCTTGAACGTTATGCAAACCCCTATCTCAGAAAAGCATTGGGACTCGGAATCTGATGGTACTTGTAATAGATTCCCACCCCTACCGTTACGAAGCAGAAGCTCTCTGCCGCATGTTTTTGCGCGGCAGGGAGCTTAAAATATTTGAAGGAGCAGATATTCCGGAGGAAGATTTTATCTATACCGGAGTTTTCGGTGACGAAATTTGCGTTCGCGTAAAAATGGACGGAAAAGATCGTTCCGAAAAGGCGGAAGTTTCCGAAGGCAAAGCCGCAAAAATGGAATATCTTCTCTATGAAATCCTCTCAGGAATCACAGGACTTTGTCCTAAATGGGGAACTCTTACCGGAATCCGTCCGGTAAAACTTGCTCTTCAGATGATGGATAAAGGAGCTTCTGCGGAGGAAGTTCGCAGAAAGTTTTCTGAAGAACGGCTCGTTTCCAAAGAAAAACTCGATTTGCTCATGAGCACCGCGGAACATGAAATAGGAATACGCGCTCTTTCCAAACCGGAATCGGTGAGTATGTATATTTCTATTCCGTTCTGTCCGAGCAGATGTTCCTATTGTTCTTTTACTTCACATGCTATTGAAAAGGCGGCAAAGCTTATTCCGCAGTATGTTGACCTTCTTTGCGAGGAACTTAGGGATACTGCTGTGCTCATGGATGAACTGGGGCTGCATCTGGAGACGGTTTATATGGGAGGCGGAACACCTACTGTGCTCAATCCGGAACAAATGAACAGGGTTCTGAGCACGGCGAGAAGTTCTTTTGATTTTTCAGGAGTGCGTGAGCTTACTGTTGAAGCGGGAAGACCCGATACTATAGCCCCGGAAAAACTGGAAGTTATGAAGGAAAATGGTGTTGACCGGATCAGTATCAACCCACAGACAATGGATGACGGAGTTTTGGAACTTATCGGAAGAAAACATACCGCAAAGGACGTTGTTGATGCTTTCTATATGGCAAGAAGTTTCGGTTTTGACAATATAAATATGGATCTTATTTCCGGGCTTCCGGGAGATGATTTTGACAAATTCCGGAAAACTATAGATTCGGTGCTCGAACTCGGCCCGGAAAATATAACTTTGCACACTCTTACAGTAAAACGCAGCGCGAATCTTGCCGGAGATGCTCAGAATATGCTCAGCAGAACGGTTGATGAAATGAACGAGCACGCCTTCAGATGCTTTGATGAAGCAGGATATTATCCTTACTATCTTTATCGTCAGAAAGGCACTGTTGAGGCTTTGGAAAACACGGGTTTCTGTAAGCCGGGTAAAGAAGGCATATATAACGTTTTCATAATGGACGAAACTCATTCCATTCTTGCAACAGGAGCTGGCGGCGTTACACAGCTAAAACCCCCCCATGGGCCGAAAATAGAACGCATATTTAATTTTAAATTCCCGTATGAATACGTTGACAGATTTGATCTTATGAATGAAAGAAAAGAACAGGTGAAAGATTTTTATGAACGCTATCCTCTCTGATGCCTTTGATATTGAAGTTGTAAACGAAGGCATTGCTTCCGATTTTTCGGGAATGATTTTAAAAACGGAAGCGAAAATTGAAAGGAAAGTTGAAGAAACAGCAGAAAAAATTCTGGAATGCGGAGAAGATTTAAAAATCGTTCTTGTTTCCGGACGTTCGGCTTCCGGAAAAACCACATTCACCAAAAAGGTCTGCGAAAAGCTTTGCCAAAAGGGAAGAGAAGCAAGGCACGTTGCCCTTGATGATTTTCTACTGGGGTTCGGTTATATGCCGATAAATGAGGACGGAACTTTTGATATGGAAAGCATAGCGGGGCTTGATACTGCCCTTGCGAACGAAACATTCAGGCTTTTGCTTTCCGAAGGGAAAGCGGATTTTCCGACATTTGATTTTCCTAATCAGTGCAGAGGCGAAAAATGGAACAGGATTGAACTCGGAAAAAACGGAATCGTTATGATCGAGGGGATACATTCCCTTAACCCGCTTCTTACCGAAAATCTTCCGGAAAAAGGTATCCTCAGAATGTTTATCGAGCCGAAAAGCGGATATAAAAAAGAGGGAAAAGAAGTTTTTTCCTCAGAAGAAATCCGCCTTATGAGAAGAATGACAAGGGATGAACTTTTTCGCGGCTGGAGCGCGGAAAAAACTCTTATCCAATGGAAAAGCGTCCTTGCGGGAGAAAAAATTTATATTGAACCTTACATAGATTCAGCAGATATAAAAGTTGATACTTCCATGGATTTTGAACCGGCGGTTTTTGTGGATATCCTTTCTGAAATGCTTTCAAAAATAAGCGAAGATTCGCCGTTTTTTGGTGTGGCAAAGGAATTTTTGAAAAAACTTTTATGTTTTTATAAAATCAGCCCGGATTTTTTGCCGAAAGATTCACTTCTCAGGGAGTTTGTCGGTTGATTTTTGCTTATTATAGGTATATAATTATAAAGGAATACTTTGCAGAAAAGGGGAAAGATTACTATGTCTGAATTTGATGATTTCATCAGAGGAATAGGCTCTGATATAAAAATTGCCGCAGAAAAGGTTGGAAAAAAAGCTGAGAAAACTTTTGAAATTTCCAAACGTCAGGCCGAAAAAATGAAACTGAAAGGCCATATCCAGAGTCTTTATCAGCAGCTTGGCGAACTTACCTACGGCGGAATGAAAAACGGAGACGATGTTTCCGAAGAAACCGGCGAACTTATTGCAAAGCTTGACGCTACATTCGTGAGAATTGAAGAACTTTACGAAGAGATCAAAGAAATTAAAAACGGCACTTTCGTTTCCGATGATGATATGGATTGGGACGAAGAATACGCCGAAGAATATGACGTAGATGTAGAAGAAATTATTGAAGAAGCAAAAGTTTTTGAAGAAAACGAAGAAGAACCGGAAGTTGAAGTTGAACTTATAATCAAGGAAGACGAAGGAACTCCGAAACTTCAGGAATTCGATATTAACATCGATTGATGATATATAAAAACGGAGGCAAGACAAATGACGTATAACCAGGTAAAAGGTTCAGCAGAATATATCCTTGCACAGACAAGAATCCGTCCGAAAATTGCCGTTATACTCGGAAGCGGTCTTAACCCTATCGCATCCGAAATTGAAAACGCAACCAGAATTCCTTATAAAAACATTCCCCGTTGGAATTCCACAACTAACCCTGATCATGAAGGTGTTCTTATAATCGGATATCTTGATAAAATTCCTGTTGCGGTTATGAGCGGAAGACTTCATCAGTATGAAGGAAACTCCATGAAGGAATGTGCATATCCTGTTGCTGTTTTCAAAGCTATGGGAATTGAAAAAATCATAATCACAAATGCCGCCGGAGGAATCAACACCGATTACAGAAATGGCGATTTTGTGCTTATTTCCGATCATATCAAGTTCTTCAACGAAGGACCTCTTACCGGCGAAGATGCTTCCATTTTCGGCGGAAACCGCTTCTTTGATATGAGCGATACTTATTCCGAATATCTTCGCAACAGAGTTGCAGGTGCTTTTGAAACCGAAAACGGCAAAAAACTTCAGCAGGGCGTTTATGCATATATGCCCGGCCCTCAGTTTGAAACCCCTGCAGAGATCAGAATGCTTCGCACTCTCGGCGCAGACGTTGTCGGTATGAGCACTGTTCCGGAAGCAATCATGGCTGCTGCCTGCAACCTTAAGGTTCTTGGAATTTCCGTTGTTTCCAACATGGCTGCCGGAGTTGAAAACAAAAAACTTTCCGGCGAAGATGTCAACGAAACCTGCGCTTCCATAAAAGAAGATTTCAAAGCACTTCTTCACACTGCCGTAAGAATTCTGGAGGAGGAAAAATAAAATGCTGTTTAAAGACATAACTTATATTGAC
Source organism: Oscillospiraceae bacterium (assembly GCA_045638185.1). Classification (GTDB taxonomy): domain Bacteria; phylum Bacillota; class Clostridia; order Oscillospirales; family Ruminococcaceae; genus UMGS1668. The sequence goes on from JAZUAX010000052.1 coordinate 17,340, forward strand.
GAGAATTTCAACACCGTTGAACATGCTTATATCGGCACCAAAAACGGCGTTATTGATTATATTTCCACAGAAAAACCCGATTGGGGATATGGTGAAGTTTATGACGGCCAGGGAAAAGTTCTTATTCCCGGTTTCGTAAACAACCATTGCCACGCCGCAATGGGTCTTATGCGCGGCTATGGCGAAGGTCTTCCGCTCCACAGATGGCTTGAAGAAAAAATCTTCCCGTTTGAATCCAAATGGGACGAAAACAGCATTTACTGGGCAGGACTTCTCGGAATGGCAGAAATGATTGCTTGCGGCACCACTTCTTTCTCCGATATGTATTTCCATGATGCAGTTGCAGAAAAAGTTGTCCGCGAATCCGGAATCAAATGCAATTTTGACAACCCGCCTATCTGCTTTGACGGAACTCCTCTTAAAAAACAGAAATATTTCCCGCCCGTTGACGAGATGGTAAAGAAATTCGGCCACAGCAGAGGACGCTTTGTTGAAGAATTCGGTCTTCATGCCGAATATACTTCCACCGAACCTCTTGTAAAAGAGGTTGCGGCTTACGCAAAAGAAAACGGAGTTCGTCTTCATATCCATATGGACGAAACCAAAGTTGAACACGAAAACTGCAAAAAGAACCGTGGAATGACTACCGCACAGTATTTTGAATCCTGCGGAATTTTCGAAAATAACGTAAACCTTGCACACTGCGTTTGGGTAGAGGACAGTGATATTGAAATTCTCGCAAAATATCCCAACGTTTCTGTAACCCATTGCCCTTCCAGCAATATGAAACTCGGAAGCGGTTTTGCACCCATCAGAAAGATGCTTGACGCAGGAATCAACGTATGTCTTGGTACCGACGGTGCTTCCAGCAACAACAACCTCAATATTTTTGAGGAAATGCATCTTGCTGCAATGATCTGCCGCGGAATTACCGGTGATGCAGGAAATGTTTCTGCAAAAGAACTTTTCAAAATGGCAACCGTTAACGGCGCAAAATCTCAGGGCAGATTTGATACCGGCGTTATTAAAAAAGGCAACAAGGCAGATATTGTTGTTCTTGATTTCAACAAACCGCATCTCGTTCCTTGCTATGATGTTCTTACCAACATCGTATTCTCTGCGCAGTCCAGCGACGTTGCTCTCACCATGGTCGACGGTGATGTTCTTTATCGTGACGGAAAATATAAAACTATCGATATCAATAAAGTTTACGACAAAATCAGCTATTATCTTCCCAAAATCCTTGAGCAGCTCTGATTTTAAAAACTTTTTCGACGCTTTAACGGTGACCGGAAAGAATTCTTTCCGGTCACTGTTTTGACTTTTTTTGAATGAAAGGGGAACAGCTTTTGAGTTCCAAAAAACAGAATTTTTTGCAGGGCGCGCTGATCCTCAGCCTTGCGGCGATAATCGTAAAAGTTATAGGTGCGGTTTATAAAATTCCGCTTATGAATATAATAGGCGGTGAAGGTTTCGGCTATTATAATACAGCCTATACTATTTTTACACCTCTTTATACCATTGCAACGGCCGGAATCCCTGTAGCGGTTGCAAGAATGGTTTCCGAATGTGTAACTTTGGGAAGATACCGCGATGTCCGAAGAATTTTTCAGATATCAATGACCTGTTTCCTTGTTACCGGTACTGCAGGAAGCCTTATTATGCTTTTCGGAAGCAAATTTCTTGCAGGAACAGTTTGCGGTAACCCCGGAGCTTTCCTTCCGGTAATAATTCTTTCGCCTGCAGTTTTCTTCCTTTGCATGACTTCTGCATACCGCGGATATTACCAGGGACTCAGAAACATGTATCCCACGGCTATTTCCCAGGTTATTGAAGCTGTAATAAAAGTTGTAATCGGTCTTGCACTTACTTTGCTTGTAACAAAGCTCGGAATTTCCGGATATGCCGAAAGCGGAAAATTCCTCGGAATAGATCTTGGAATTTCTGTTGAAGGACTTTCGGAAACTTCCGCAATTGCACCGGTTGCAGCGGCAGCGGCTATTGCCGGTGTTATGATTTCCACAATGGTGGGAATGATATATCTGATGGTTCATTATCATTTCAAAGGTGACGGAATAACCCAGCCGGAACTTTATGATGCACCGGAAGCAACCGCAAAGAAAAAGCTCCTCAAAACCCTTGTTACAATTTCCGTTCCGGTTTGCCTTGCAACTCTTTCCACCAACATCACGAACCTTATCGACCTTGTTTCGCTGATGAACAGAATGGAATATGCTATCCGTCTTGACCATTTCACTGTTATAGAGATGTATAATGGACTCCTTCCGGAAGGACTTGAACTTGAAGGTATTCCTAACTATCTCTATGGCGTTTATTCCGGAATGCCTGTAACACTTTTTAATCTTGTTCCGACCATTGCAATGACCTTCGGAACTGCGGCTCTGCCGAACGTTGCGGCCGCATGGACTTCCCACAACCGCCACAGAATCAAAAAATCCATAGATACTGTTCTCCGCCTTACAACTCTTATTGCGGTTCCGGCAGGCATCGGCCTTTCCGTAATGAGCCACGAAGTTCTTTCGCTCCTTTACCCGATGCGAATGAACGAAGTTGAAATTGCTTCCCCGCTTCTGAGAGTTATGGGTATAACCGTTATCTTTGTTTGCACCTGTGCTTCCTGCCACAGTATTCTTCAGGGAATAGGCAAGGAACGTCTTCCGCTTATCTTTATGCTTACCGGTGCGGCGGTAAAGCTTGCGGTAAACTATATCTTTGTTGCAATCCCGAGCCTTAATATTCAGGCGGCACCCTACGGTTCGCTTGTTTGCTATATTATAATAATGATAATAGATATAATAGCAATAAACCGCTATGCCCAGATAAGGATAAATCTTTATGCAACGTTTATCCTTCCGATTATCTGCGGTGCTCTTTGCGGAGCGGGCGCAAAAATTTCCTATTATATTTTTGACATTATTCTTTCCGAAAAACTTTCCACCGTTTGTGCGATCGGAGTTGCGGTGGTTATCTACGGAATTGCGGTGCTTTTGACCAAAGGAATTACAAAAAACGATTTTTTAATGGTTCCGAAGGGCGAAAAAATCGCTAAAGTACTTGAAAAAATCCATTTGTTGCGTTAAAATAGGAGGAGCCGCGCCGTGAGCAGTGATTTTGTAAAAAAAGAAAAGTATTCGATAGAAGACCTTCTTGAAATCATGTCGCTTTTAAGAAGCGAGAACGGCTGCCCTTGGGATAGGGAACAGACCCATGAATCCATCCGCAAAAATTTCATTGAGGAAACTTATGAAGCGGTGGAAGCCATTGATTGCAACGACCCCGAAATGCTTCGGGAGGAACTTGGCGATGTGCTTTTACAGGTTGTGTTCCACACACAGATGGAAAAAGAAAAGGGCAATTTTGATTTTGACGATATTTGCGACGGAATCTGCAAAAAGCTTGTTGTGCGTCATCCCCATATTTTCGGAGATGAGCATATAGGCGAAGCAAAGGACGTTGCAAACCGTTGGGATGAAATCAAAAAAGAGACCAAAGGACAAAAAACCGGAAGCGAAACTCTTCGCGCTGTTCCGAAACAGCTTCCTGCGCTCATGAGATGCGCAAAGCTTCAGCAGCGTGCGGAAAGATCCGGCGGCTATCGTTTTGATACCGCATGGTCACTCAGAAAGCTTGATGAAGAAGTTTCGGAGCTGCGTGAAGCAATTGCTTCAAACAATGCGATTCGCTGTGGCGAAGAAGTTGGAGATATTCTTTTCTCCGCGGTTTATATTGCCCGTACTTTGGATCTTGAACCGGAGGAATGCCTTACCGCATCTTCCGAGAAATTTATAAGGCGTTTTGCCGCAGCAGAAGAAATTGCAGCGGAAGAGGGAAGAGATATTCCCGAAATCCGCGGCGAGGAACTTTCTGCCCTTTGGCAAAAAGCCAAAGAAAAAGCAAGCATCAAACGCGGTTGAAAATTTCCGCGGGACAGTTACAAAACGGAGGTATTTTAAAATGACTAAATCTGATCTTATTGCAGCAGTAGCAACCAAACTCGGTTCTTCCAAAAAAGACGGTGAAAAAGTTGTTGCAGCAGTTCTCGAATCCATCACTGAAGCTCTTGCAAACGGCGAAGCAGTACAGCTTGTTGGCTTCGGTACTTTTGAAGTAAAAGAACGCGCTTCCAGAAAAGGTATCAACCCCAGAACCAAAGAAGAAATCACCATCGAATCTTCCAAACTTCCTTCCTTCAAAGCAGGCAAAGCTCTTAAAGAAGCAGTTAAATAATTTTTGCTGAAAAGTTCCCCTGCCGAAAGGCGGGGGCTTTTTTGATAGAAAAGGAGAAATTTTATGCGCCTTGATAAATATTTAAAAGTTACAAGACTTATTAAACGCCGCACAATTGCAAACGAAGCCTGCGACGCAGGAAGAGTTCTTGTTAACGGAAAAGTTGCCAGAGCTTCCTATGAAGTTAAGGAAGACGATATAATCGAAATTCAGCTTGGTCAGAGACCTCTCAAAGTACAGGTTGTTTCTATCGTTGAATCCACCAGAAAAGAGGACGCTGCCCAGAATTACAGAGTCGTGGAATAAACCTTACTTTAGGAAAGTCAAAAATTTTTATTCCAATTGGGAATAAATTACGCAAAAGGTTACAAAAATGTAACTTTTGTAATTAAATTTCAATATTTTTGTAAAAAAGCTGTTGACAATAGATTATTGCTGTGGTATATTATGGTCGTGATAAATGTTACAAATTGGTTAAAAAGTTTGTAACCATTGTAAAACCTCTCCAGAAGGTTTAAAAAACCGAAATTTATCACTGTTAAAAAAGATTGGATTTGTCCGAATGGAGAGACGGACTTTTCTGATAATTGCTCAAAAAAATATTTTAGGAGGAAACTAAACATGAAAAAAGCTCTTGCTCTTGTTCTTGCTCTTGTTCTTGCTCTCAGCATGGCTGTTTCTGCTTTCGCTCTCGAAGTTGTTGACCTCGTAGAAGACAAAGCTCCCGCAGCAGAAAAAGAAGTTATCAAAGTTCTCCCCGTAGAAAACAAAGATCTTCTTCTCTACACTTATAAAGCTGGCACTTACTACTTCGCTCTTTCCGACAAAGAATGGGAAGACGTTAAAGTTACCGCTAACGGCAACGTAACCGCTGAACTCGTTGAATTCGATCCCGAAGAAATGGTTATCGTTGACGAAAACGACGAAGACATTGTTAAATGGTGCGTAACTGAAAAAGGTGAAGAAATCGAAACCGCTGGACTCACCTATGCTCAGGCTAAAGAATATGCAAAACAGTTCAACAACGAGAAAAAAGTTAGCTACTATGGCGTAAAAATGCTCACCAACGTTAACGTAATCAAAGTTGTTGTTGCTGACAACTACACTGCACACTACACCGAAGGCGACATCAAAATCACTGCAACTCTTGACGACGAACCTTACAAAGGCGTTGTATACTTTGTAAACGACGTTGTTATCTTCGAATATGAAGAACTCAAATGGACTGCAGCAAACTTCAAAAAAGAAGCTGAACTCGTTGTTGGCCAGGACGGTTATTCTGACTACAAATTCGACGAATCCTACGGCGTAGAATACGACGAAGACAACCTCCGCGTTAACGAAGGCGCAGCAGTAGTATCCACCACTGCTTTCCGTGCAATCGAAGGCAAAAACCTTGCAATCGCTGCTCTTGAAAACTCCATCGCAACCATCGACGTAGTTCTCAGCGAAATCGCTGCAGGCCAGAAAGGCGTAAACTTCAAAGCTTATGCTAAAGCTGCTGACTTCGTAGACGAAGACGAAAACTATCTTTGGACTCCTTATGAAGAAGACCTCATCGCTCTTGGCCTCGGCTTCTATGGCGATCAGGTAATCAAAGGCGAATATGAAATCAACGTAGTTCTCGATTGGACCTACTATGATCTCCGCGAAATGTTCGGCAAGAGAGTTGAAGAAGAAGACATCATCAACTACTACATCGTTGACGAAAAAGGCAACGTAGTAAAAACCCTCAAAGTTGACTACATGACTGCTCCTATCAACGACGCTGTTGAATTCACTCTCGAAGGCTCCAACGAAGCTCTCGGTCAGTACGAAATCGTACTCGACGTAGCTGCTGCTGAAGTTGAAGGCGAAGCAAACCCCAACACCGGTGCTGAATCTGTTGTTGGCGTTGTTGCTGCTCTCGCAGTAGTTTCTGTTGCAACCGCTGCTGCTGTTTCCCTCAAAAAATAATTTTTGACCGAAATAGTCAATAGTATTTGTAGCTGAATCGCTAAATGATCTGTCCGCCCGGAACTCTCCATCCGGGCGGATTTTTTTATCAGGAGAATAAAAAAGAAGCCGCTGAAAGCGGCTTCTTTTTTGTGCTTTTTTGTAACAAAAAGACGAATATTGATATTTTAGATTTGATGATGAAATTTGCTGAAAAAGAATGGAAATTGTTTTTTACAAGTGGTTTATTGTAAAATTATGTAATAAAAACGGTTTTGCTTTTTGGACAGACCTTGGACAGATTATATTATATCAGATGAAAATTTATTAAAAAAAGAATGTTGTAGAAGCTGTTTACACTTATTTTTATAATATAAAAAGAAAAAATCCCCGGATGGAGAGTTCCGGGGATTTTTAATTAGTTCAATAGTTTAACTGGTTCAGTCAAAAATTATTTTTTGAGGGAAACAGCAGCAGCGGTTGCAACAGAAACTACTGCGAGAGCAGCAACAACGCCAACAACAGATTCAGCACCGGTGTTGGGGTTTGCTTCGCCTTCAACTTCGTCTGCAGGAACATCGAGAGCGAGGGTGTACCAACCGAGTTTTTCGTTGGAACCTTCGATTACGAATTCAACGTTTTCAGAAGGATCGAAAGTCATGTAGTCAACTTTGATAGTTTTAACTACTTCGTTGTTCTGGTTTACTACATAGTAGGAGATGATGTCGTCTTCTTCTACTTTTTCACCGAAGAGTTCACGGAGTTCATAGTAGTCGATAGGAAGATCAACGGTGATTTCGAAATCGCCTTTAACAACCTGGTCGCCCATGAAGCCGAAGGAAATGGTTTCGAAGTCTTCAGAACCATCTTTTTTGCCGTTATCATTTTTGTCTTCGAAGGTGTAATCGCTCCATGCGAAGAAGTTTACGCCTTTCTGGCCAGCAGCGATTTCTTTAAGGGTTACAGAGAGTTCCATTTCTTCGTTAGCAAGAACGTTAAGAGTAAGGTTTTTGCCTTCGATTGCACGGAAAGCAGTGGTGGGTACTACGAGAGCATGATATTCTTCATTACGAAGAACGTCTTCGTCGTATTCAGGACCATAGCCCCATTCAGCGGTTGCATAGTCGGAGTAACCAGCAGCACCGAGCTGGAGAGCAGCACCGTAAACATTGTTATCAGCAGCGTATTTAACTTCTTCATATTCGAAGATAGCTACGTCGTTGATGAGTTCAAGGGTTTTGGCGTAAGCTTTTTTGTTGAGTTTAGCTTCGATTTTGAGATCGCCTTCAGTGTAATGAGCAGAGAAGTTGTTTTCAACAGTGATTTCGATGATGTTTACATACTGTTCGCAAACAACATTAACAACACCATCAGAAACTCTCATATCGTCTCTTACGAGAGCTGCAAGAGTCTGAGCATCATTGTAGGACCAGCCGGTGAAGTTGTCGATAGTCTGAATGTTGATTTTTGCATCAGCTGCTTCGAGGTAAACTTCTTCAGCTACTTCTTTAAGGGTGTAGGGAGCCTCAAGAACTTCGCCTTTGTAAAGTACGGAGTAGGTGAGAGTAAGATTGCCAAGAGCTACCATGGTTTCAGGATCGAATTCTACAACTTTTGCATCAACGATTCCGTTAGCAGTAACTTTAATATCTTTGTAATCTTTTTCAGGATCAAGAGCGATGTAGGTTACAAATTTATCGGTGAGTTCGTCGGAGTTGAGATAAGTGTAGAAAATTTCTTCTTTGTCATCAATATCGATTACTTCGATTTCGATGGGTTCTTCAGCTTCGGGAACAACTCTGTCGAGTACAACGAGAGTTGCGAAAGCAGAAACAGCCATGCTGAGAGCAAGAACAAGAGCAAGAACAAGAGCAAGTGCTTTTTTCATGTTTAGTTTCCTCCATTAATATTTTTTTGAGCAATTATCAGAAAAAGTTCGTCTCTCCAAATCGAACTCGTTCCAATCTTTTTAATAACGATAAATGCCGGCTTTTTTCAAACCTTTGGAGAGGTTTTTATTTGGTTACAAACATTTTAACCAAATTGTAACATTTATCACGACCATAATATAGCATAGCAAAAACCAAATGTCAACATCTTTTTTACAAAAATATTGAAATTTAATTACAAAAGTTACAAATTTGTAACAATTATTGTAAAAACTTTAAATTTTATAAAAAAACGGAACGGTTTTCACCGTTCCGGCTTTGTTTATTCCACAACCCTGTAATTCTGTGCGGCGTCTTCTTTTCTTGTTGATTCAACGATCGAAATCACCTGGACTTTAAGCGGTTTCTGGCCAAGCTGAATTTCGATGATATCGTCTTCTTTTACTTCATAGG
>JAZUAX010000053.1:0-17227 GCA_045638185.1 Oscillospiraceae bacterium
GACCCTTTGCTTTGATCACAGTCTGAGCAACGAGAACTGTTCCGCAAACAGAACAGTGCTTACCTTCCGTAAGACCTGTTGCGGTACAAGTAGCTGCTACTGCTTTGTCTATTACTTCGGCGTGACCTTTTGCTTTGACTACGGTCTGGGCAACCAAAACTGCATTACATACGGAACAGTGTTTACCTTCAGTAAGACCGGTTGCAGTACAAGTAGGTGCTACTGCCTTGTCTATCACTTCGGTATGACCCTTTGCTTTGACTACGGTTTGCGCCACAAGAATCGTATTACATACAGAGCAATGTTTGCCTTCGGTGAGACCGGTTGCGGTGCAGGTAGGTGCTACCGCTTTATCTTTTACTTCGGTATGGCCTTTTGCTTTGATCACAGTCTGGGCAACCAGAACTGTTTCGCAGACGGAACAATGTTTACCTTCAGTGAGACCTGTTTCGGTACAAGTAGGTGCTACCGCTTTATCTTTTACCTCGGTATGGCCCGCTGCGGAAATTTCTTTGCCGTAATATGTTGTTCCGCAAACGGAGCAAACCTCGTCACCGGAATATCCCGGTTCGGTACAGGTAGGCGCAACATATCCGACAAGAACAACGCTGTGACCTTTTGCCGCAGTATAGTTCGTTCTATAGCTGTAACTGCACCTTGTGCAGGTGAGTGTTGTGTAACCCTGCTCTGTGCAGGTCGGAGCGGTCACTTTTGAAGAATAGCTGTGGCCGAGGGCACTTGTGTAGTTGCTCGTATAGGACGCTCCGCATGCGCAGGAATAAAGAGTATATCCCTGTGCAGTACAGGTTGCAGAAATAGTTCTTGCGGTATATTTATGGCTGTTGCTGTAGGCAAGACCTTTGCTCCTTGCATAATTCCAACCGGTTGTTCCGCAGTTTACATAAAGAACGACGTTAGGACATTCGATAAAAGTCCAGTCCGTTGAACTTTTGTTTTCAATTGTTGTTACAGAAGAAGGAACAACAACTTTTTTGAGTTTCGGGTTCCTGCTGAAAGCAAGCCAGCCTATTTTCTGAACTCCTTCCTGCATCGTAACTGTTTCCAGCTTGTCGCAATAATCGAAAGCCTGCTGTTCAATGGTTTTTACCGTTCCGGGGATCGTGATGGATTTGAGCGAATCGCAATCGAGGAATGCGGAGGAACCGATTTTTGTGACGGTTGAAGGTATTGTGACTTCATCAAGTTTCGCGCATCCATAAAAAAGCGAACTTGGTATTTCTTTAAGATTTTTCGGAAGAGTAACAAGCTCAAGATAGTCGCAGTTTGCAAATACCGCGGATTCAAGCGTTACGGAAGGATTTTCAAATCTTATAGAATAAAGATTTGTGCAGGAACGGAAAGCGGAATCTCCGATTCTTGTGATATTTGCAGTAAATTTTACCGACCAGAGCGCGCCGCAATATGCAAAAGCATAGGGTTCGATTGTTTTAAGGCTTTCAGGAAAATAAATACTCTCCAAACGGTAAGAATCATTGAATGCGCTTCTTGCAATAACTTCGGTTCCAGCCGGCACATAGTAGTAGGAGCTGATGTCTCCCATGGAATATGCAACAAGGGTTTTTCCGTCCTTTGTAAAAAGAACTCCGCCAACGGCTTTATAATATTGGTTTCCGGATTCAACGTAAAATTCAGAAAGTCTGCGGCATCCGCCGAAAACCGAAGTTCCAAGACCGGTAAGCGTTGCGGGAATTGTAAAATTGAACAAACCGCAGTCCGAAAAAGCTGTATCGCCGATATAGGTAAGTCCTTCCGGCAAGGTTACTTTACTCAGATTTTTGTCTCCGAAGAACATACTGTTAGGAATTCGTTTAAGTCCGTTTCCGATAACCGCAGACTGAAGACCATAACAGTTTGAAAAAACGCTCGTTCCGCAGGTTGTTACGCTGTCCGGAATGACAATCTCCTTCAAAGCAACGCATTCGGAGAAGGCGCAGAATTCAATTGTTTTAAGCTTGCTCGGAAGGGTTACATATTCCAGATTTCGCAGGTTGTTGAAACCATATTCGCGGATTGCCGTAAGGCTTTCCGGAAGGCTGAGGGAAGTGCAGTTTGTGCACCAATAAAAAGCCCGTTCGCCAACTTCGGTTATTCCTTCGGAAACAACAATATTCTTAACGCTTTCACGGTATTGATACCACGGCGCATAGGAATAGCGATAGCTTGGAATTGCGCCGGTTCCTGCAACGGTAAGCGTTCCGGTGTCGCCGTCAAGCACCCATTCAATTCCGTTGGCGAGTTTGCCGGAGGCAGTGACATTGAAAACATAGGGCACAACCGCCATCGGATATTTTGCTTTCCATTCCGCTGTAAGATATTCAGAATCCGGATGATGTTCAGTAAAGTTCGATTCTGTGCAAAGGAACATTCTGTAATGTCCCATAAGGTCCCGGTCCCATGTCGGATCCATGTTGTAATATTTATCTTCAAGGCGGACTATGTTCCAGGCGTGTCTTTCGACCTCGACATATCCTGCCATACCGCTTATATAGCGGCAGTCAACACCGAGTTCGAGCATGAAACGATAGAAAAGGGTTGCATAACCCTGGCAAACCGCATCTCTTAGGATAATCGCCGCATAAGTGGAATGGCAAAGCTGATATTCGTCGTTATCTTCGTTGTTGAAGTCATACTGAACGTTTTCAGTAATCCAATCGTATGCACCTTTTATTTTTTCGTAATCTGTCTTATTCCAAAGGTTAAGTTCCGCAAGAATTTTATCAACGGCAGCATCAACTTCCGCTTCCTGTTCGGCGGTGGTAAGCCAGTTGAATGTATATGTAATTTCGGTATATGCGCCGTTTTCATCTTCACCAGCCGTGGTTGTGTAATTATATCCAATCTGGTTATGGCGGATATAATCGCCTTCGTTCGGAACACCTGTGTGTTTCCAGGCTTCCGTAAGAATTGCGGAAACATCGGAAGAATAAAGACTTCCGGCAACGCGGAGAGTTATCGAAGGATTTCGTGCAATCATTTCCGCGCGAAGATAATCAGTTGCTTCGGAAATGGTTGCAAAAGAGTTTGAAGGAGAAGAATTTAATGTTGTTTCCTCAAAAACATAATCAAAATCAATTGTCGCTTCTATCTGCATTTCTTCCTCGGAACCGAACAAAGCTTCTTCGTTGCTTTCCACAGGAGTATCATAACAAAAATGCTCCTCCTCACAAATTTCCGGTTCCTCCAATGTTATTGCAATTGCAATCTGCGGCAGAAAGCCAAAAGACATTATAACCGCAAGCATAAAACTTATAATTCTTTTCACGAAAATTTTCATCCTGATTCCTCCGTGAGAAAATAAAGATATATATAATAATATTATATATCCAAATATTATTTATTTCAATAAATATAGAATCATCTATCAAAAAAAGCCGTGCTCATTTTCGAGCACGACTTTTTTGTCATTTGAGCATCAATTTTCTGCCGGAAATTTGTTTATCACATTCAAAGCAAATTTACGGATAAGGTTCGCGTCAATAGCAGTTATTTTTCCGTCAAGGTCCACATCACCAAGAGCAAGCTGCTGTTCGGTCGGTTTTATCAGCTTTGCCGCAACAAGTCGGGCGTAATATACGTCTTTTACGTCAATGAAACTGTCAAGATTGAGGTCTCCTATAATAAATCCGTCGATGCTTATTTTCCTGCTTTCACTAAAATTACAATGTACGCAATATCTTTCCTGCCTGCCGAGTTTCGTTTCGGTTGGTTCAGTTACAGTTACCCATTCGCCCATTTTGTGGTTGTCGAAACCAGAATATTCGCTGATATAACTATAACCGCAGACAGAACAGGTTATTTCGGTAAATCCTTCCTGAACACAGGTGGGAGCAATTATTCTTTCAGTTGTCAGAAGATGTCCGCAGGGTTCAGTTTTCCATATAATGCTTCCGCCATAATTCTGAAGTTTTTCGTTCCAGGAAGAACTTCCTTCCGGGTAATATGCCGTTGCTGAAACTCCGTTCAGGGCTTTTGCATCGAATTTCGGCGCATTTCCGAGGAAATGTATCTCCTTGATATATCCTCCGAAAACGTAGCCGTCGAAAGTGTGTACATTTTCCGGAATTGTGATTTTGCTTATTTTTGCACCGCTGAATGCACTTTCACCTATTTTTTTAAGCTTTTTAGGAAGAGTTACGGATGAGAGCGATTTGCAGCTTGAAAAAGCACTCCTTTGAATTTCGGTAATCTCATCATGGAAAACAACAGAAGAAAGGCTTGAACAGCTTGAAAAAATCGTTTCCCGAAGGATTTTTACGCCTTTCGGAATAGTAACAGATTTAAGATTTGTGCAGTACCAGAAAGCATCCTCACCCATATCACTTATTCCATCAGCAAGATGTATTGAAGTTATGGCTGTGTGATAAAATGCACCCTGGCCTATTGTTAGGATCGAATTCGGGAGGTTTATAACTTTCAGCTCGCTGCATGCCCAGAAGCAATCTTCCGGAATCGAGGTTACTCCTTCAGGAATGGTTATTTCCTGAAGCATCTGACTCCATGCAAAAGCCCCAAGACCAATACTTCTTACGGTATTCGGAATTTCAATGGATTCAAGTACCGGATGCTCATAAAACGCATAACTTCCGATGGACCTTACCCCGGATTCGATTATTACTTTCGTGATGCAATCTCTGTAACTTGCCCAAGGCTGGGAATCTCTTCCCATGCTGTTCATCGAACCGGAGCCGTAAATTCTCAGAATTCCTTCATCTGTGTTCAGCTTCCAATAAAGACCTGAACCGCAGCTTCCAACCACTTCATAAACTTCTTTTTCCGCTCCGCAATTGTTGCAGATATAGATTGAATAGTTGGATACATTTTTTGAAAATATCCAGTCATGACCGATTGGGGCAGTGTATGCATCCATATAGTACTCATCGCAGTCGATGCAGGAATACTTTGTATATCCCCAAAGTTCGCAGCGCTGTTCAACAATTTCCGAGGTGAACATATGTCCGACTACATTATAAGTTTTCCATGTAACTGTTCCGCCATATTGCTTACGGATAGATGATGTCCATGCGCTGTTTCCTGCTCGGTAAAGCGCATTTGTTTTTGTGCTTGTAAAAGCATTTTCATGAAAAACCGGCGGATTTCCGGTAAATTTAATATTTTTAAGGCTTCCGCAGTTTCCGAAAACATATTCTCCAAAATTCATTACCGAACCCGGAATGATTGCTTCAGTAAGTGATGAACAACCCCAGAAAGCTCCGCTTTCAATCGTATGAACTGAATCCGGAATTGTTATTTTTTCAAGAGAGCGGCAGCTGTCGAAAGCATCCTCTCCTATAATCTCCAGTTCATCGTGCATCACAACTGTTTTAAGATTGCTGCAGCTTGAGAAACAGTCGGTTGGAATTCTTTTAATACTTTTTGGGATATTAATTTCTTCAAGTCCCCGGCAATACCAGAAAGCAAGTTCTCCTATAGAATCCACACTGTCCGGAATATAAAGATATTTAAGGCTGTCGCATTTATAAAAAACATCCGAACCAATAAATTCAAGAGTGCTTGGTAGAACAAGCTTTTCAAGAGATTGGCATCCCCAGAAAGTGCTGTCATAAATCTTTTTTACACCTTCCGGAACAACAATCTCTTTTAACTTTGAACACCACACAAAGGCACCTTCACCAATATTGCTAACTGTATCCGGAATATCGATGCTTTCAATATTTTCAAATTCATGGAAAGTTTCCGCACCGATTGAGGTGATTCCAGATGATATTGTGACAAAACGTATCCTGTCTTTATAGCTTTTGAATCCACTGTTGGAAGAAATGCTTCCTGTGCCGGTGATATCGAGTGTTCCTGTTTCCGTATCAAGTGTCCAGCGTGCGTATGAACCGCAGCTTCCGGAAATACTGTATTCAAATCTTTGCAAACCGCATCGCTGACAAGTATAGGTTTTTTTACTTCCGGAAACTACACCTTTGTCCCAATTGTGACCAAGAGCGAAATTATAATCGGTCATATAATATTCGTCGCAGTCATCACACATATAAAGGGTGTATCCCCAGCGAAGGCAGGTCGGTTCAATAATGGTTTCGGAATAATTATGTCCATCAACAAAAAATGTTAACCAGCTGAGATCTCCGCCAAAATCGTTTCCGTAAACTTCCTCCCATTCGGTATTGCATTCAGGATAATAAATCATCGCGGCAGCACCGGCAAAGGCTGTTCCTGAAATTTCCGGAACTGAGCCTGTGAATTTGACCTTGCCCATGGCTTCACAAAGATAAAAAGCCGTATCTCCGATATAATCCACCGATCCCGGAATAACAATGTTTCCGAGAACATAGCAATATGCAAAGGTGTTTGATTTTATATCTTTTAGTTCCTTTCCGAATTCAACGGAAAGAAGATCGGTGCATCCGGAAAAACAGCTTTCACCAAGTTCCTTTACTCCGGGCATAGAAACACTGAGCAAATCACTGCATCCGCCGAATGCCCAATAACCGATTTTCTCAAGGCTTTGCGGAAAATCAAGCCTTTCTATAAGTCTGCAGGAATTGAATGCTTCGTCTTTTATTTCAACAAGACCTTCATGGAAAGTAACTTCTGTCAGGTCAAGGCAACACCAGAATGCATTTTCGCCTATAACCTTTACGCTTCCCGGTATATCGATTTTCTGAAGCCCTTCGCACCAGCAGAAAGCCGCATAGCCTATTTCCGTAAGAGTGTCAGGAAGAGAAACGTTTTTTATGTTTGCCATTTCATAGAAAGCATCCGTTCCGATATAGGTTATTCCCTCTTCTATCACGACATTCGTGACAGAATCTTTGTATGCACTCCAGGGCAGTGTGTAACGGCTCATATTACTCATTCTTCCGCTTCCGGAAATGGTGAGAGTTCCATTTTCATAACTCCATTTTGCGCTCGCTCCGCAGCTTCCTCCAACCGCCGCTTCCGCGGTTAAATCAAAAGCACTAAGGAGTAAAATTGCCACAAATGCACATATAAAAATTTTCCAAAACCGTTTCATTTCAAAACCTCCGGAAAACAGTAATATCTAATAAACATTATATATTAAAAGGCAGTTTTTTCAAGTCAAACACGGCAAAAAGCCCCGTGCTCAAAAAAATGAGCACAGGGCTTTTATACTGTTTTTATTGAGCACGATCGCATCTTATCGCGATTCTTAAAGTTCCTGTGGAATTGCAGGTAAAAAGAGTGAAATCCCATTCACCGCTCGTCATTTCTTCAACTGCAGTTGGAGGAAGAACCTCTGTTGCAGCAACGCTGTATTCAAATATATTTCCGTCCGCATCGGTAAAAACTACTATTTCGCCGGAGGAAAGATTTTCGATTCCACTGAAATGCGAACTGTAATTATGTCCTGCGATTACCATGTTATCAAGATAGACGGAGCCTGAATAGCGGCACGGTGCTTTTTTAAGATTTGGATAACTCCATTCGCTTATAACCGGAAGTTTAAGTCCAAGTGCGGGTATTTCAAGCGTCCCTATATAATCCGTTCCCTCAACTGAAATAACGGGCATTTCCATTTCCGGGTTGAGCATATAATCAGGGATTTCTTCTTCTGCCGCATTTTCCGTTTTTTCTTCCTCTTTTATAACGACCCTCTCCGTAATAAGCGAATATGCAAAAAGCGAAGATTCTTCCGCTTTTTTCGCTTCATAAAGGTTATAACCGCAAAGTCCGATTGCCGCCGCAACAAAAAGAACTCCTAAAACAATCAAAAAATTACCTTTCGTTTTTTTCATTGTCTTAATCCTCTTTTACGGATAATTCCGGCAGCAATGAACATCAGACCGAGAATCATCAGAACAGGAACAGGCCACCAGAGCTGTCCTGTTTGGGGAAGGCTTGGATCTTCCGGTTCCGGTTTTTCCGGAATATCCGGCGGATAATCTCTTTCAATGCTGTTTGTGATAACAAAAGTTATTCCTTTTCTTTCGATTTCAGCGGTGTATCCTTTCGGAACTTTTTCAGAAATCACCCATCTGTGCCCGTCTTCGAGTTTATCCCAGGAATATCTCCAGTTATTTTCTTTGTTCAGTATAACAGTATCGTAAATTTTTCCGTCACAGAAAAGAAAAACCTTTATTTCTTTCGGACGGATTGATTCAAAACCTTTATCATCCCAGATTTTAAGGACCTTTCTTTCAACAAATCCGTCCGGTCCAATATCCGGAATAAAACTGTATTTCGGTTTTACTGAAATATCATAATCCCAGATATTATTTTTGTTATCGAGAACCGGAATCTGAATAATCGCTGTTTCCGCAAAATAAGTAAATCCTTCAAAGGAAATCGGAGTTCCTATAACAAGATAAAGTCCGGGTTTAAGCCCTTTAATAAATAAAACTCCTTCAGAATCGGTTTTTCCCACTGCCGCAGGATCAATTTTGCTTTGGAAAATATAACCTTCAAGAGTTGAAGCAAGAACTCTCCATGCTTCGTCGTTTTTTCCGGTTATATTGACGTTAAAATTCTTGAATTCTTCGGTAACGGTATATCTTCCTCTCTCATCGATATTTGCGATAAGATAAACCGAAAATTCTGCTTCCTGTATGGCTTTTTCTCCATCACGGAAAATTATTTCAAGGCTTGAATCTTTTTCTGTTTCAATATTTCCAGCCGCACCGAAAACTGTTGAGGAAGTGAAGAAAACGATTGTAACCATAATCAGAAAAGCAGATAAAATTTTAATCGTTTTCAAAATCATCACCTCTGTTTTTATTTTCTTTCGGAATCATTATTGAAATAAAAAGCGCAATAAGAATCGGTGCAGCAACAACCGGTGCAACTATCAGCGGGTCTATCTGTGCTGCTTCGGAAGTCACCCTTATATTTTTAGCTTCTTCTGCATTCTCTATTCTGTGGCCTCTTACAAGGATTCTGTGGGTGTTTATTGCATAGGGTGTGCAGGTTACAAGGGTGCAGTAATCCATACCCTCTTCTATCAGAAGAGCTTCCGTTTCGTGGGGTTCAACAATAAGGATCTGGTCAACCTCGTATGTCAGCACCTCGTCAAGCACTCTTAAAACAAAGATATCGCCGACAACAACTTTATCCAGATCGCTGAAAAGTTTTGCGCTGGGAAGTCCTCTGTGGCCAGAAAGGACACAATGGGTGCTTTCGCCGCCTACCGGAAGACTTGTCCAATCAAGGTGGCCTACGGCAATCTGGAGCACCGCATCGGAAGTTCCGTGATAAACCGGAAGAGTACTGCTTATTACAGGAATTTCGATATATCCCATTATTCCGATTCCGGAAACATCAAGGAGTTCCTCATATTCCGCCTTTTGTTCATCGCTTAAAAGATAGTGGTTTTTTCTTTCAAGAAGAGATTCATTATAGGCATAAGCTTCCTGAAGAAGCTTATCATATTTTTCAGCATCAAGGTTTTCAATCTGCTTTGTGTAATCAACAATAACCTGGGACTGGGTAAATGAGTTCCAATAATCGCTGATAGTTGGATATAAAAGCAAGGACAACCCTGCAAGAAGTATCAATATTAAAATGATATTTGAAATTCTGTTCTTCATTGCAAAGCTCTCCTTGCCGCACCGTTGCCTTTTTTTCGACAACGGTGCGGAGTTATAATTATCTGAACTTAATAAGTATAAATATAATTATATCAATATTACATTATATAATTATTTGCTGCTCATGCGTTTTTTGGAAACAAGAGCAACAACTGCGCCGCCAACAAGAAGTCCGCCGACTACATAGAAGAGGGTGGTACCGATACCGCCGGTTTCAGGAAGCATGGAACCGGTTTTGTTGACTACGTGAACGCCGGAACCGGTGGAGTAAATTTCGTCATTGAAAGTTGCATTAAGGTCGCTGTCGGCAATAATGAATTTATGACGTGTAGTAAGCTGGTTATAACCTGCAGGTGTAATAGTTTCTTCAAGGTAATAAGTACCGTTGTCAAAACCGTAAACTCTTACCTGACCGCCTTTAACAACGATATCGGTGCCGGTTTCGCCATCTTTTGCTCTTCTGTAACCGGTTACATTACCGTGATCATCGGTAAGAGCAACAACAGCAACTTCGTTTCCGCCGTTTTCTGCATCATAAATTCTGAATGCTGCGCCATCGATAAGGTTGTTCTGGCTGTCGGTTTTTACAAGGTCGAAGTCATAAGTAAATGTTTCGGTTTTATCTTCTGCGGTGGTGTGATCCTGATTTTCACCGTAAGCAAGGATTGCTTTGTTGTTGACGGGGTCGGTGCCTACAATTGCCTTTTCGTTGATGGTTGCAGAATAGTAGATGATTACTTTGTTGTTAGTTTCAAGTTCATCACAGAATTCCTGGTTGAATGCTATTTCAAAAGTGCATCCGCAAGCACCGGGCTCGGAAACAGTATATTTGGTGTTGGAAACATCATGGGTTTCAACATCGGGGATAACATGTTCGATTTTAGTTACTTCTTTGAAGGTAAGGCCTTCTGCCATGGTATCATGGAGAACATAGTTCTGTGCACCCTGGTGTACGTTGATGGTTACGCGGAATTCAACAACCTGGCCAACTTCTGCGCTGTTGCTGCTGCCCCATTGGTTGGTGGAGTCTTCTTTTACCTGTTTGTCAATGGTAGGAGAACCGTTTTTTGCGTTGATGGAAGCATCGGGGTTGGTGGTGGTAAGACCGCAAAGAGCACCCATGGTGGAGTCGATGAGATAGTAACCGAGTTCAAGGCCGGAGAATTTACCGGTAGTGGAGGTAACAACAAAATCACCGGGAACGCTGGAAGATTTTACAGGACTAATTCCGTTTGCTTCAGCGTAAGCAAGAGCTTTTTTTGCAAAAGCAGCAACGGTGTCATCATCTTCTGCTGCTTTCCAGGTTACGTAACCGGTTGCATCGATTGCAACGTAGTTAAGAGCTTCGGCGGTTGCAAAGAATCCGGTCCATTCGCTGTTTACTTTGTAGGAATAAGCACCGGATTCTTTGTCGTAGCTTTCGAGATCGAGGAGTTTATAGATTTCGTAAACGTTTCCGGCGCTGATATTGTTGATGGTGATAGAGCCGGTTGCTGCAAAAGCAGTGATACCAAGAGAGAAAACAAGGATGATTGCAAGAATAATGCTTGTGATTTTTTGAAGTTTCATTTTTTTAAATTCCTTTCTTTTTAAATTTTTTATTTCCGAAATTTCAAAAACTGTTTTGTTACGCTTCAGGAAGTATCCTCCTTTCCGCGTTTTTTATGGATGCGCTTATATATCAGGGCAAGACCCACCGTTATAAGGAAGATTCCGCCCAAGATATTAAATTGTGTTCCTCCGCCGCCGGTTTTCGGAAGTTCGTAACCAAGATTATAAACGTTTGTTACGGTCGTTTCGAAGGAATTGTTTCCGGTTCTGATAATTTCGCCATATTCCGTTCGCCAATCCTTCGAGAAGAAAACTTCCTCAACGGAATATACTATTTCTTTTCCGTTGTTATCATATTTTGGAAGTTCGGTAAAGGAATATTTCCATCCGTTTTTAAGATTAAGTTCGGCAGATATACCGGAATCCACTCCGTTTGAAAGAAGCTTCATGGTTACCGAAAGCTGTTCATAGGTCTGGGTCGTTGCAAAATTTCCAAGATCCCATTTCTTTTCAACTGTGAACGAAACTTTTTCCGCTTCGGAAACCGGTGTGTTGGTAATAAGGAATCCGTTTTCAACTGTCGTTTCATTAACGACTTCCTCATAAAGAACAACTTCAGGACCTTCCCATTCCGATGCGTCAATTGTTTTTCCTTCGCCCCAGGTTATGTACCAAAGTTTTCCGTTTTCGTTATAGGCAAACCTTTTGTTGACAAAGGAAAGGCCTGTATTGCCAGACGGATTTTTGCTGACTCCAAACGTTCGTCTTCCGGAACTGTTGGAATAATAAAGTTTCATTCCTAAATCATTTGTCAGCGAAACGGTGTTTCCGTTTACTTCGGCAGTCCATTTTGCTCCGGAGAAATATTGCGGAATGCTTATATTCCAGTTTCTTCCCAGTCCGTCATTTTCGTTTGCATACAGCGGAGCATTGTTTGAAACAATTACGTAGTTTCTTCCGTCGGTAAAAGAAGAAACCTGTCTGAATTCTCCCGTACCTTCGCCGGAATCGGAAGTGAGGACACTTATCGTTCCGAAATATCCCGGAACGGTTCCTTCCTCAACGGTGTATTTAACCGGTTTTCCGCTGTCGCCGTTAACAGGAAGGTTTTTCCATGTGTGCGTCCAGTCATTGTTTTCGTTAAGAATGGTTTCCTGTATTCGGAACCCGTTTGCAAGGATGTAAACTGTTACGGAATCATTTGAATGATTCTTGTTATCGTTCCATTCCTTTTTAACAGTTACGGAAGTAACTTCTCCTCCATATTCCTCCTTGCCGTTTGTTGCAACAAGATAGGCTTCATGGTTTTCAACGTCAATTTTGTATCCGTGAACAGTAAAGCCACCGGAAATGTCGCTTCCGTTTGCGTTGGGATCCGGAATTACATCAAAAGTTGCAATACCTTTACTGTTAAGTTTCATAACAATAATTCCGTTTGCAACTCCGTATCCGCCGTTTGTCGGATATTTCGTTTCTTTTATGTAATAGGTGTTGCCTGCGGCAAGTCCCCACATTTCGGCAACGCCGTTTTCAACTGTAAAGGTGCTTTGTGCGGGTGCACCTGCTTCATAATCCGCGTGGGATTTCCATATCCACACTTCGTTTGTGCAGGCTTCGTTTGAATAAACCGTAAATTCCGCTCCGTTAAGAAGTTCTCTTGTAAGAACATCCTCTTTCTGGAGTGTAAGTCCATATCTTGTACTGATATTGAACTTGATCCTACTGTTTGAATCTCCCGCTCCTCGTTCAAGATAATACATCGTAAGAACATGGTCCCCGGGTTCAAGATATGTTACGCCGTTTTTTCTTGAACCGTTTACAATAACTTCGCCGGTGGAGAAGTTAATTGAACCGGAAACCGCCTGGTGAATACCGCCTATATCAAGAACAAGTCTTCCGTCAACAAGAACCCAAACGTCATCATCGCCGGTAAAATCAAAAACAAGGTCTTCACCGTTAATGCCCTGGTTTGCTCTGTTGCCCTCCGAATCCGTGGTTCCGGGTTTTCCGGAAAGATAGAAATTGATATCCGTCTGGAGTCCGAACCAATATTCAGAAGAAACTCCTGAACCTCCGGCAAACTCATAGTTTGTTGTTCCGTTTGCAGAATATGTTGCAACCGGTTTTCCGTTTGTATTGACATATGGCGAGTTAAGAGGAAGGAAGTCCGCCGTTCCTCCGCTGTCGGCTCTTACAAGATAATCGTAAACATAGAATCTTTGCGCGCTTTGGTTATAAGAAGCCGCGTTATAAAGTGAATCGTAATAGTAATATCCGTAATATTCGGTGTTTGCCGGATCGTCACAGTATTGGAAAAGATGATCGCCTGTTCCAAGATAATTTTTTCCCATGACGTTATTTCCGGTTCCGAAAAGTCTTTCAATAAGTGAGGAATTAAGGATTCCCGGATTCTCGTTATTTTCGGTATATCCGTTAACTCCGCTTGTTCCTCCGTCCGGACTTGAGAACATTCCCGGGTTCCAGTCACGGAAAATGAAATCATTTTCGTTTGTAAGCGACCACGTTTCCGAATGTCCTCTTGCGTTAACGGTAACATTTGCCGTTACATATGGCAGGTTATAGAACGGACTGTAATCGAATACCTTTGTGGTAATAAAATCATTGGTGCTTACAGTATCGGAAGTTGCCGCATTAAACTGGCCTATATTATAGGTTACGGGGATCCAGTCCGGATAAAATACTGTATTTGCTTCAGGATAAATTTCCGTTCCCGGTTCGTAATATTTCTTTCCGATAATATCATACCAGCCCCGGACCTTATAACTGTAGGAATCCGGTGTTTTCCATTCCGTCGGAAGAACAAGTTTTCCTCCTTTCGGAATAATTGCCGAACTGTTTTCGGAACCTGAAAGATAATCAAGTCCTCCCCATGTTCCGTCAAACCAGATATAAATATCTTCCGCAACGTTTGCCAATCCGAAATTATAAACCGCTGCTTCGGAAATATTGCCCGTAACTTTAAACTCTCCGCTTGCTTCATCAAGACGGGCATATTCGTTGTTGCTTCGGATATTAACACCGCCGGAAGTTTCTACGATCACACTCTGATATGCGTTTGTTGTTGTAACTCCCGAACCGTTGTTCAGATATGCATGCATATATCTTCCGGAGGATTTATTGCGGATCTGGTAATTTCCTCTGCTTCCGGAAAAGCTCCAGAGAAGTTCATCCCTGCTGCCTACATTTGCAGTTATAACTCCGTTTTGGTCAATGTTTATCGGAACGGCTTTTCCTGTTCCGTTAAAGGCGTAATATCCGTTTTCGCCTTTTGTATAAATTACAAAGAACCTTGTGGCCGCAAACATATCCGAACTGTATTCAACAGTTTCGGCAACTTCTGTTTCAATCAAAATTGCCGCAGACCAGATAAATTCAAGGTCGAGAAGTTTTTCTTTGTTTGTTACAAGTTCCCGGTGCTCTTCCGGAAGATCCATATAATATTTATATGCAGCTGCTACCTGCTGATAAATCTCGGTAAGCCATGCTTCTTCGCCTTCATAATCTTCCGCATCTTCAAATTCAATGATCTTTTCCTCAATTTCCTCATAGGTTGGAAGCGCATTGATCATTGAGATGACGTTTTCGATTCGTATAAGTTCTTCTTCCGTGAACAAAGGATTTTCTTCCAAACAGGTTTCGCTGTGAATGTGTTCGGGAATTTCGCAAAGAAGATTACTTTCTGAATCATAGCATTCTTCGGCATGAGTATGTTCTCCGAAACCACAGAAATATTCTTTGGTTTCAAAAAGACATTCTTCGGTGTGAGTATGTTCCTCTGCTTCGCAGATCAAATTTTCGCCTTCGTCATAACATTTTTCACCATGGATATGCTCATCTACTCCGCAGAGATATTCGGGAAGAATTTCTTCGGATTTTTCTTCAAGGCAGTTTTCGCTGTGTATATGCTCCTCAAATCCGCAAGTAAGGTTTCCGTTTTCATCAAAGCAATTTTCGTGGATATGTTCTTCCGATTCACAAAGATACGGCGAAGGAATTGCTATCGCGCCAAAACCGATTATTGTTTCATCTGTTTTTTCAAAAGCAACAGCCTGAACGCTGTCACCGTAATCTCCGATTATTGTTTTATATTCATTTTTGTCGGTTTCAATTATAATTCCTGCTCTATCCGGCTTTCTGTCTTTGTTTTCATCAAAGAAAATCAAATCTCCGGGAAGAGCTTTGTGTTCGCCGCAAGGTTTATAGATATCAATTTCCGGCGAGGAAAGAAGTTCGATCCATTTTTCAATATCTGCATCAAAAGGTATTTCCGCCTCTGCATAGCTGATACAGAATCCGACAAAAAGAGCGTTCCAATCCGAATAAGGTTCTCCGTACCATTCTCCGTACCTTGTACGTCCTTTTATTATTTCACCGTCATCAACGATATAGTTAACTGTGCTTTCGTGATATCCAAGCTGAGTTTTTGCGATTGTTATAAGATTTTCCGAAATAATTTCGGAAAGTTCGGCAGAAGCAAAACCTGCTTTCCATTGTTCTTCGGTTTCAATGTCTGCAGAAGCATCGGAATAACAACCGATTCCGTGAACATGTTCTGCAATAATACATTCAGAACGTTCTATTACAAAGCAATCTTCCGCGTGGAAATGTCCGTCTTTTTCTTCTTTTTCACAGTTCAGATTTTTTTCGTAACAAAGTTCCTCGTGAATATGTATTTCTGCTTTTATGCAGATAAGTTCTTCGTTAAGATAACAATCTTCCGTATGGCTGTGATTTTCTTCTTCCGTACAAATAAGGTTTTCTTCAAAGCATTCCTCAGTGTGGAGATGTCCCTCTTCCTCCAACAGTTCACAGATAAGGACTTCTTCTGTGATTTCTGTATTTGAACATTCTTCGGTGTGGATATGTTCTTCAATATTACAGAAAACTTCTCTTTCCTGTGTTATGGCAGGAAGGATAAGCGCATAAGTGGTGCAAAAAACAACAACGGCAGAAAGAACAGAAAGAATCTTTTTCCAAATTTTCTTTTGCCTATGCTTTTTTGCATATTTTTCCATTCTTTTTTCAAGATTATTTTCCAAAAATGCGTTTCCTCCTTTCCACCAAAGATGTATGTATTTCTTCTAAAGAAATACATAAGGGATATCCCTTAGCAATTTTTATTTAATCGGTCCAAAATCTGAAATAGGCCAGACACAGAAAACTATTTTTCCGACTATCTGTTCATTTTCGATACATCCGACAGCTGTGCTTCTGCTATCAACAGACGTTTTTCTGTGGTCTCCCATTAAAAAATACCGCGAATCCGGTACCTGATAAGGCATTTCTATATCGCATTCGCCAAAAGCTTTTTCTTCGATATACGGTTCAGTAAGTTCTTCCCCGTTAACGAAAACCGTTCCGTATTCATCAATAAAAACATAATCCGCAGGCCCTGCTATAACTCTTTTTACAAGAAGTTTATTTCCGACATAAAATGCCGCAAGGTCGCCCTGTTCAAAGTTTTTTGTTTTTATCGAAACAACAATTTGTCCTTCTTTTACCGTTGGGGTCATCGAAGAACCATAAATCTGCAATACAGGCATCCAAAGCGTTGCAACCAGAACTGCAAAAGCCGCCACTACAACGAGTGTATAAAACGTGCTTTTAAGCACTTTTCTGTATTTTCGCTTATATTTAACCCTGTCGAGTTCCGCTTTAAGTTCTTCAATTTCCGGAACTTCTTTTTTTATCTTTGTTTTCATTTTTCTTCCTGTTTATTCTCCGAATATGTTCTGGACAAAAGTTCACGAAGACCCGCATGATCCCTATAGAATTTTTCAAGTCTTCTGGAAACATCATCCCAATAAATTTTTGATTCGTTTTCGGCTTTTCTTTGCATTTCTGCACATTTTATTCTTGTTTCTTCCTCAATAGCAAAACAACGTTTCTGAGTTTCTGCAATCTGGCGCTCACATTTCTCTCTGGTTTCTCTTTCTTTTATTCTTGAAAGAGCATCCTGCTTTTCGCTGAGGTTTTTTATACTGTCGAGATACTGCTGTCCGGCGGCCTGCGCTGCTTCAAAAACTCCGTTAATTCTGATAGCTGCCTCGGCAATTGAACCTGCTTCCGCAAGAGTAATCTCCTTTTTCTCAAGTTCAGCCTCTGCTTTTTCGAGTTTTTCT
>JAZUAX010000054.1:0-8758 GCA_045638185.1 Oscillospiraceae bacterium
GTAAATTGGGCGCCTTACAGAGCACAAAAGAAGTATGAAAAAGCTGTTTCTGTTACTAATTAAATTTTATCAGAAAGCGATTTCTCCTTATAAAAGGCCTTGTTGCCGGTATTATCCCACCTGTTCTTCATACGCATATACGGCGATCAGTCGATTCGGTGCGATGAGGGGCGGGTTACTTGGCTTTATAAGGATTTTACGCTGTCACCCTTTTCATAAGGGCCGTTATGACCCGGTTCCGGAAAAATGGGACCTTTTTTACTATTCCAAATTGAATAAAGAAAACAGTAAACAGCCTCTCCAAAACCAGGAGGAAGGTAAATAATGCAGTTTATTATGAAAGTTTTCGGCTGGCCGCTCGGCTTTGTAATGCTGGGCTGTTATCTGCTTACCGGAAACAACTACGCTCTTGCAATCACACTTTTTACTTTTATCACAAAGATTGCACTTCTCCCTCTTTCTATCAAACAGCAGAAAGAGCAGGCAAAAATGGCTGTTTTCCAGCCCAAACTTAAACGTATTCAGGAAAAATACGGTAACAACAAGGAAAGATATAACGAGGAAATCCAGAAGCTTTATACCGAAGAAGGCTATAACCCCATGAGCGGATGCCTTCCTTCTCTTATCCAGTTCCCGATTCTTTTCGGTGTTATCGACGTTGTTTACAAACCTATCTACCACATCTTCCGTGTAAGCAACAACGTTATTAACGAAATGATGGAAGTTGCTTCCGCAGCAGGACATGCTTTTGAAGCACATTCCTATTACAACCAGATCAAGCTCCTTAAAATTATTCAGGAAGAAACCGAACTTTTCCATGGATTTGACCAGGAAGTTATCGGAAAAATTGCCGAATTTGATATGACCCTTTTCGGTCTCGATCTCGGCGTTGTTCCTCAGTTCAGCTTTACTTATGAAGGCGGTTTCAACTGGTATCTTCTTATCCCGATCCTCTGCGGTCTTTTCCAGCTTGGAATGACCTTTTATATGCAGAAAGCAAACCCCAGCGCAAACCAGGGCGGCGGTGCTATGAACATCATGCTTTATACCATGCCCCTTATGTCTGTTTATATCGGATTCATTGTTCCGGCAGCAGCAGGTTTTTACTGGACCCTTTCCGCTGTAGCACAGTTTATCCAGAGCTTTGCTTTTAATATTTTCCTTAATCCCAAGGATCTTGCTGCAAAAGCAGAGGCTGAAGCAGAAGCTGCAAAAGAAGCTAAAAAACAGCAGAGAGCGGAAGCAAGAGAAAAACTTAAAGAACTCCAGAGGGAAAGAAACGCAAAATATGCGCAGAACGAAACCCCCGAACAGAAGGAGATCAATAAGAAAAAACTTGCAGAAGCAAGAAAAAAAGCCGCAGAAAAATACGGCGATTCTTACGAAGAAGTTACAGACGAAGACCTTAAATAAAGCAGGAGGCTTTTTGAAAATGGAAAGAGAGTTTTTAGCCACAGGCAAAACTGTGGAAGAAGCGATCGAAGCCGCCTACGAAAAGGCCGGCGTTGACCGCGAATATGTTACCGTTGAACTTATTGAAAGACCCAAGAAAAAATTCTTTGGCCTTAAAACTGTTCCCGCAACCGCAAAAGCAATTATCGACGAAGATTACTGGAACAAAATGTTCGGCGTAAAAGAGAAAAAGGCAGAAGCTCCCAAAAAGAAAAAAGAAATTAAGGAGCAGAAACCCAAAACCGAAAAACCTGTTCAGGAACAGCCTAAAAAACAGGAACCCAAACAGGAAAAACCCAAAAAAGAACAGAAACCCCAGCAGCCTAAAAAACAGGAACCTAAAAAAGAAGTAAAAACCGCCGAAGCAAAAATTGAAGAAGCTTCCAAAGAGGAAGTTAAAGTTCTTGCTCCGGAAGTTCTTGAAAGAAAAGGTTCCGACGCTGCTAACTATATCAAAGAGGTTCTTACCGCTCTCGGTTATCCGGAAGCAGAAGTTACCTTTGCTCAGAAAGACGGCATGATCGTTCTCCAGCTTTCCGGCGACGAAATGGGCGCTGTTGTTGGCAGAAGAGGCGATAACCTTGATGCAATGCAGTATCTTGCTTCTCTTGTTGCAAACAAAAGCGAAGGAAGCTATGTTCGCGTTGTTCTCGATATCGACGATTACCGCAGCAAACGCGAAGCAAGCCTCAGAGCTTATGCAAGAAAAACCGCAACCAATGCTGTAAGATCCGGCCGTTCCATCACTCTTGAACCCATGAACCCCTATGAACGCAGAATCGTTCATTCCACCGTTCAGACTGTTTCCGGCGCAACTTCCAAATCCATTGGAAGCGAACCCAACAGAAGAGTTGTAATAAGCCCTATCGAAGGCGCAAAACCCCGCGGCGATAAAAAATTCCGCGACAACAAAGGCGACAGAAGAGGCAACAGAGGAAACCGCGCTCCCAGAGAGAGCCAGAAAGTTATTGTTGCTCCTTCCAACGAACCGCCCAAGAACGACGCAACTTCCCTTTCTCTTTACGGAAGAATCGATCTTGACTGATAATTTTTAATAAAAAGCTTTGCCGGCACTTGATTTCAGTGCCGGCTCTTTTTATAATATATAATAGGACAAAAGGCGCAAACGCCAAAGGTAAACCACATTTGGTCAATTGGAGGAAAACAAATGAGTACCATTGCCGCAATTTCAACGCCCCTTTCCGCTTCGGGACTTGGCGTTATCAGAATTTCCGGAGAGGAAGCGGTTTCCGTCGGGGAAAAAATGTTCCGACCTTTTAAAGGCGGAAAGGAACTTTGCAATCTTGGCGGTTATTCCTGCGCTTACGGAAGAGTTTTCGATTCCGAAGGAGATATCGACGAGGCAGTGGCAACTGTTTTTCTTGCTCCTAAAAGTTATACCGGAGAAAACACCGTTGAATTTTCCTGCCACGGAAGCCCTGCACTTTTAAAAAGAGTGCTCAGAGCTGCTTTGGATTGCGGAGCAGGTCTTGCAGGACCCGGAGAATTTACAAAAAGAGCTCTTCTTAACGGAAAACTGACTCTTACTCAGGCGGAAGCGGTTATGGATCTTATTTCTTCCAAATCCGCAAGCGCAGGAAAAGCAGCCCTTGCAATGAGGGACGGTGCTCTTTACCGAAAAATCCGCTCCGTTACCGAAAGCCTTACGGAACTTGAAACACATCTTGCCGCCTGGAGCGATTATCCTGAGGAGGACGTTGAGGAACTTTCCGACGAACATCTTGAAACGGTGCTCAGAGAGACCGAACGCGTGCTCAAACGTCTTATGGAAACCTATGACGCGGGAAAAGTTATTCGCGAAGGTGCTTCCACCGTTATTGCGGGAAAACCGAACGTTGGTAAATCCACCCTTATGAACCTCATTTCCGGCAGGGACAGAAGCATTGTTACCGATATCGCCGGAACGACCCGCGATGTTGTTGAGGAAAGCGTGCTCGTTGGCGATATTCCGATCCGCCTTCTTGATACTGCAGGACTTCGTGACACCGAGGACGCCGTTGAACGAATTGGCGTTGATATGGCAAACACGGAAATCGACCGCTGTGACGTAGTTATTGCGGTTTTCGATTCCAGCAGACCTTTTGATGAAACGGACTTTGAACTTATTGAAAAACTTAAAGGCAGACCAGCTGTTGCGGTTATCAATAAATCCGACCTTGAACTTCAGGCGGACGTTGAAGCGGTTAAGGCAGGTTTTGAAAACGTTGTAACGATTTCTGCAAGAAAAGGCGACGGGGAAGAGGAATTCCGCAATGCTCTTGCAAGGGTGCTCAAAACAGCGGATCTTGACCCGTCGGAACCGGTTATGGCGAACGAAAGACAGCTTGATTGTGTCCGCCGTGCTAAAAAAGCAATTGACGAGGCGCTTGACGCCGTCGCTTTCGGAATGACCCTTGATGCGGTTGGAATCTGTATTGAAACTTCCCTTGATGCGCTTTATGAACTTACCGGCGAAAAAGCCAGCGATGCGGTTATCGAAAAAGTTTTCGAAAGATTCTGCGTTGGAAAATAAGGCTCCCTGTATAAAGGGAGCTGACTGAGGGGTTGTGGTTTAAACAATCCTTCCGTCATTTGTTTACACAAATGCCACCCCCCTTTGCATAAGGGAGGCTTAATTGGAGGTAAAAAAATGGAAGAATATTTTGCAGGAAAATATGACGTTGCGGTAATCGGTGCGGGACACGCAGGTGTTGAAGCTGCTCTGGCTGCCGCAAGACTTGGTGTAAAGACCTGCATCTTTACACTTAATCTGGATAAAATCGCGAATATGCCCTGCAACCCTTCCATCGGCGGAACCGCAAAGGGACATCTTGTTCGTGAAATTGATGCTCTTGGCGGCGAAATGGGAAAAGCGGCAGATAAGATGATGATCCAGAGCAGAATGCTCAACCTTGGAAAAGGCCCGGCGGTTCATTCTCTCCGCGCCCAGGAAGACAGAGCTTATTACCACCTTCTGATGAAAAAGACTCTTGAAAACCAGGAGAATCTTGATATAAAACAGGCGGAAATCGTTGAAGTCCGTTCCGACGGAAAAGGCGGCGTGCTCGGCGTTACAACTCATCTCGGCGCTTTCTATGAAGTTCCGAACGTAATCATCTGCACCGGAACTTATCTTAAAGGTATTATATATGTCGGAGACAGAAAATGGGAAAGCGGTCCGGACGCAAGCAGCCCGGCAAAGCCTCTTTCCGATTCTCTCGAGGCTCTTGGAATCAAACTTCGCCGTTTTAAAACCGGAACTCCGGCGCGAGTTCTCAGAAACAGCATTGATTACGATAAACTTGAAATTCAGCACGGCGATGAGCATATAGTTCCCTTCAGCTTTGAAACCAAGGGTGAACTTAAGAACAAAGTTGACTGCTGGATAGGTTACACCAACGAGGATACCCACGAAGTTATCAGAAAAAACATCGACCGTTCTCCTCTTTATTCCGGAAAAATCGAAGGCATCGGCCCCCGCTATTGCCCGAGCATTGAGGATAAGGTAATGCGCTTCCCGGATAAGATCCGCCACCAGTTCTTTGTTGAACCCATGGGTCTTGATACGGAGGAAATGTATCTTTCCGGACTTTCTTCCTCTCTTCCGGAGGACGTTCAGGTTGCAATTTACCGTTCCATAAAAGGTCTTGAGCATGTAAGCATCATGCGCAACGCTTACGCAATCGAATATGACTGCTGCGACAGCCTTGACCTTAGACCCACTCTTGAATTTATGCAGGTAAGAGGTCTTTTCGGCGCCGGACAGTTTAACGGAACTTCCGGTTATGAGGAAGCGGCTGCTCAGGGACTTCTTGCGGGAATCAACGCCGCAAGAAGAGTTCTCGGAAAAGAGGAGATCGTGCTCGAAAGAAGCAATTCCTATATCGGAACCCTTATCGACGACCTTTGCACCAAGGGTGTTCTTGACCCTTACCGCATGATGACCAGCCGAAGCGAATATCGCCTTGTGCTCAGACAGGACAACGCGGATATGCGTCTTACCCCTCTCGGAAGGGAGATCGGTCTTATTTCCGACGAAAGATGGGAGAGTTTCCTTGAAAAACGCCGTTTGCGCGACGAAGAACTTGAAAGAGTTAAATCCGCTTCCATAAGAATGAGCGAAGAACTTGACGCAATGCTCATCGAAAAGGGAACAGCGCCTCTTACCGAAGGAACCAAAGCTTCCGAGCTGCTCAAGAGACCCCAGATAACCTATGCGGACCTTGCTCCCTTTGACCAGAACCGCCCGGAACTTCCGGAGGACGTTATCGAACAGGTCGAAATCGAAATCAAATACGAAGGTTATATCAAAAAGCAGCTTGCGCAGGTTGAACAGATGCATCGACTTGAGGAAAAGAAGATTCCCGAGGATATTGATTATAAGGCTATCCACGGTCTGCGCCTTGAGGCTATTGAAAAACTCAACAGAGTAAGACCCATGAACATCGGACAGGCAAGCAGAATTTCCGGCGTTTCTCCGGCGGACGTTTCCGTTCTGCTTATCTATATCCAGAAATGAGGTAACTATGGTAACAGAGATTCTTAAAAATTACATACCCGAGCACGCGGAGCCTCTTTCTGAAGAACAGTATGCTCAGCTGGAACGCTACGCAGAGCTTCTTGTTGAATGGAACGAGAAAATGAACCTTACCGCTATAACCGATCCGGAGGGAATTGCTGTTAAACACTTCCTCGATTGCCTTGCTTATCTTAAAAGGGCAAATATCCCGGAGGGCGCAAGGGTTGCCGACGTTGGAACCGGCGCAGGTTTTCCCGGAGTTGTGCTCAAAATCGCAAGGCCGGATATCAAACTTGTTCTCATAGATTCCCTGCAGAAAAGACTCAACTTTCTTGATGCGGTTCTTAATGAAATCGGAATCAAGGCGACCCTTGTTCACGCAAGAGCGGAAGACGCCGGCCACGATAAAAACCTCCGCGAGAGTTTTGACGTTGTAACCGCAAGGGCTGTTGCAAATCTTGCGGTGCTTTCCGAATATTGCATTCCGCTTGTTAAAATCGGCGGAGTTTTTGCTCCGATGAAAACCGCAGAGGTTGCAGATGAACTTGAGGGCGCAAGAGCCGCCGCAAAGATTCTTGGCGGCGAAGTTAAGGAGCCGGAAATTTATGAGATTCCCGCAGGCGGAAGATCGGTTGTTTTTATTGAAAAGAAAACCGCGACCCCGGCGAAATATCCCAGACAGAGAGTTAAGATAAGCGAAAAGCCGCTGAAATAAAAAAGAAAAGCACCTGCGTTTGCAGGTTCTTTTTTGTTTTTTTATTTTCCTTCGTTTTCAGCTTCGAATTTTTTGCGGCGTTTTTCTTTCTTTTTCTGTTTTGCAGCTTCCTTTTCGCGTTTTTTCTTATCGAATTCATAACGGCTGGCGTTGACATAGCTAAGGAACATTACAAGGAAGAACATCAGAACCGGAAGAAGGCAGAACCACATTACTCCTTTAAGGCCCGGGTTTATGTATTCGAAGTTATCGAAAAACTTGAACCACCAGATCAAATCGCAGATAAGGGTTACCACTGCGCCGGAGATTATTGCGGTTTTGAATTTTTCTTTTCCGCGGTTTGCTTTTACAACAAAGAAGAATCCAAGATAGAGCAGCCACATTGCTCCGACGATTATCAGAACAAGATTGCTGCCTTCGATTTTCTGGATTAACATTGTGAGCCAGGTTAACATTTGTTTTTGCCTCCCTTTTTGTTTTCTGAGTTAATTATACTCCGGATTTTTTTAAAATTAAAGTTATTTTTGGCTTATTCCAAAAACTTTTCGCAAAAACCTGGGGTTTTCGATTTGGTTTTACAAGTTTTTGTTTTTGTGCTGTCGGCTTTTGTTTTATTTAATGTTATATAAGAATATATTGCGAAATGTATTTCTGGAAATAAATGGAAAATTATGGTAATATAAATCCGGAGGCGATGAGCATGTTAGAGATTCTTAAGAAACAGGGACTGGTTATGAACATCGCCCTTTCTGAAATTTTTCCGAACCGCTTTCAGCCAAGAAAGGTTTTTGATGAAAACGAACTTTCTGCGCTTGGGGAAAGCATTCGGGAAAACGGACTTATTCAGCCGATTTCTGTCCGCCGGATTAAAGGCGGATTTGAACTCATCGCCGGTGAGCGCAGGTTTCGCGCCTGCAAACTTATCGGTCGGCAAAAAATCGAAGCCATCGTTTATGATATCGGCGATGAGGAAGCGGCTGTGTGGGCGCTTATTGAAAATCTTCAGCGAAGCGACCTTGGACCTTTTGAGGAAGCGGAAGCTTTTTTAAAACTTATTTCCGCCTGGAATATTCCTCAGGAGGAAGCGGCAAGGCGATTTGGGTTTGCTTCCTCAACTCTTTCGAACAAGCTGAGAATTTTAAAGCTTGAGCCGGAAGTCAGGAAGATCATTACTGAAAACAATCTTACGGAAAGACACGCAAGAGAGCTTTTAAGGATCGATACAAAAAAGGGCAGGGAAGAAGCTGCAGGATTTATTGCTGCAAAGGAACTTAATGTTCCGGAAACGGTAAAATATATAGATAAGCTTTTGGAAAAGAAAAAGACGGAAAAAAGGAAACCGAGATATTTTGTAAAAGACCTGAGGCTTTTTATCAACACCTTTGAGCACGCAGTCGAGGTTATGAATTCGGCGGGACTTGGAGCTGTCAGCTCCGTTTCCGAAAACGAGGAGAATATAATTTATACCGTTGCTGTGCCGAAGGCAAGGGCTTTCAGAAATGCGGAAAGTTCCGCAACCTAATTTTTTGCGCTGCTCCGGTGTGTTTCGCATCAGCACCGACAGTTATATAGAAGGAAGCCGAAGGCTTCGCTAAAGACACATTCCCCTGAAAGAACACAAAGGGCCGCCGGAAGGCGGCCTTTTGTGTTTTGTTCCACGTGGAACTTTTTGGGTGCATATTGCCTTGAATATTTTGACCGCGATGCCAAGACCTATTCGCTTCATCGTCCACAGGACGCGCTTCGCAGGCTTTGTTCCACGTGGAACTTTTTTGAAAGCGCTTCACAGGTCTTGTTCCACGTGAAACATTTTTATAAAATATTATAAATTTCACAAAACATCATTGAAAAAAACGCCGCTCTCTATTATAATAAAAAGGTAATAATAATAAGCGGAGGAAAGAATGGGCAAAATTATAGCATTTGCAAACCAAAAAGGCGGCGTTGGAAAAACAACCACTGCGGTTAACCTTTCGGCATCGCTTGCATACAGAACAAGGGGAAGAGTTTTGCTTGTAGATTCTGACCCCCAGGGAAACGCAAGTTCCGGTCTTGGAATAAACAAAAGGGAA